>NZ_JAPHNL010000067.1 GCF_026274175.1 Streptomyces beihaiensis | reverse complement strand
CCGCTCCCGCGGCACCGGCGCCCGCCGCGCCGCCCGAGCCCGCGCGGCACGGCGCCTGGCAGCGCTTCCTGCGCTGGTGGCGCGGCGACTGACGCCCCGCAGACCGTGCCGACCGCGCTGACGGCCCTGACGTGCTAGGTCGTACGAGGCGTCGCCCACGCCTCGTACGACTCCCAGGCCGCGAGCCGCCGCCCGGTGACGAAGCGGTGCTCCGCCCCGGTCACCGGATCGGTGAACTCGAGACTGCGCGCGAGGAGTTGGAGCGGGCGCCGGAAGTCGTCGGGCGCGGCGGGCGGGGCGATGCCCGGGTACAGCGGGTCGCCGAGGATCGGCAGGCCGAGCCGGTTCATGTGCACCCGGAGCTGGTGCGTACGGCCGGTGTGCGGGGTGAGCCGGTAGCGGCCGAGGCCGTCGCGCCGCTCGGCGAGCCGCACCTCGGTGCGGGCGTTGGGCTCCCCGCCGGGAACCTCCAGGGCGGTCAGCACACCCCGCTCCTTCACGATCCGGCTGCGCACGGTGGCGGGCAGCGGCACGTCCGGGTCGTAGGGGGCGACGGCCTCGTACTCCTTGCCGACCCGTCGGTCGCGGAACAGCGTCTGGTACGCGCCGCGCTCCTCGGGCCGCACCACGAACAGCACGAGCCCGGCCGTCAGCCGGTCGAGCCGGTGGGCCGGGCTGAGCGTGCCGATGCCCGTGTCCCGCCGCAACCGTGCCAGGGCGGTCTCGCTGACATGGCTGCCGCGCGGTGTCGTGGCGAGGAAGTGCGGCTTGTCCGCGACGACGATGTGCTCGTCGCGGTGGACGACGTCGAGAGCGAACGGCACGGGTGGCTCGGGCGCCAGGTCCCGGTGGAACCAGACGTGGCCGCCCGGCACGTACGGGGTGTCGCCGCGCAGCGGGCTGCCGTCGGCCGTGACGATCCGCCCGTCCGCGATCATCGCGTCGACCACCCCGTCCCCGGCGGCGAGCCGGGCCACCAGGTGATCACGCACGGTGGACCACGCACCGCCGACCGGCATCCGCACCCGCACCGGATCGACCCCGTCACGCTGAGGGAGCGGGGAGGGCGGGGTACGGGGCTTGCGTCGCATCGGCCCAGAGTACGGCTGAGCCGGCACGCTCCCCGCCCCGGACGACCACCATCGCGCGACCGGCCGCACGCTCCCACGCCTCCCGGCGCCGGGCGGGGTCCCGCGGCACGTGTCGGCCGGTCGGGCGCGCGGCGGCCCGTGCGGTCGTCCTGCGCGGGGCATCGAGATACCCGTGCCGCGGTGGGTGCCTCCGCCGGGGGTGGTGTCCGGAGGGGCCGGGCACCCCGGGGCATGCCCGGCCCCCGGCGCCCCGCGCGCACCACCTCGCGTGCGGCGACAGGTGGCGTGCGCAGGTGCCTGTGAAGGCTCAAGCCCGGCGGCGCCGCCGCGCACCGGGGTCAGGGGTGCCCACCGGGTCGGTCGACCGGGCGCGTCCGGTGCGTCCGTCTACGCGGCGGTCTCCTGTTCCGCCTCCACCTGTGCGTTCCACTCGCGCTTCGACGCCTGCCAGCCGTCCTCGTTGTGGCCGAGGCGCCAGTAGCCGGAGATGGAGAGCTGGTCGCGGGGGATCTCGCGGTCGGCACGCAGGTGGCGGCGGAGCTCCTTCACGAAGCCCGCCTCGCCGTGCACGAAGACGTGCGGGCGGCCCGCGGGGAAGTCCAGGCCCGTGACGGCCTCGATCAGGGCGCTGCCGACCGGGCGGCCGCCGCGGTGCAGCCAGGTGATCGGAGTGGGCGAGTCGATCTTCTGCTCGTCGCCGGGGCCCTCGACCTCCAGGAACACGTGTGCGCGGGCGCCGTCGGGGAGGGACTCGACCGCGGCGGCCACCGCGGGCAGCGCGCTCTCGTCGCCCGCGAGCAGATGCCAGTCGGCCGTGGTGTCGGGGGCGTACGCGCCGCCGGGACCCATGAAGCGGACCGTCTCTCCGGGCTCGACGCGCGCCGCCCAGGGCCCGGCGAGGCCCTCGTCGCCGTGGATCACGAAGTCGAGGGTCAGCTCGCGCGCCGCCGGGTCCCAGGCGCGGATCGTGTACGTACGCGTCACCGGCCACTGTTCCCGCGGCAGTTCCTCGCGGATGCGGGCCACGTCGAACGGCTCCTCGTACGTGACGCCTTCCGGCGCGAACAGCAACTTCACGTAGTGGTCGGTGTATTCGAGGTCGGGGAAGTCGGCGAGGCCGGGACCGCCGAGCACCACCCGCCGCATGTGCGGGGTGAGCCGTTCGGTGCGCACCACTTGTGCGGAACGGGCCTTGCGGGGCTTGCGGGCGGGGCGCTCGGCCATGTGCGGTCTCCCTTGATCCACTGATCCACGTGATCCACGTACTGCTGATCCCGCGCTACTTAGGTTTACCTAAGCTAACACTTCACTCGCTGAGGGTGACCAGCAGCCGCTGCAAAGATCCGCCCAAGCCCCAGCGCTCCGCCAGCGCGTCGAGCATCTCGGGGTCGCGTGGCGCGCGCGGCAGCGCCGTGTCGACGTCCGGCAGCGGCACGTCGTCCGCGACCCGCACCACCTTCGGCGCGAGGGCCAGGTACGGCCGCGCCCCGTCCAGGCGTGCCCGCTGCGTCGGCGTCAGCTTGGACGCCGGATCGTCGACCGCCGCGAGGATCCCCGCCAGGTCGCCGAACTGCGCGAGCAGCTTCGCCGCGGTCTTCTCGCCGATGCCCGGCACTCCGGGAAGGCCGTCGCTCGGGTCGCCGCGCAGCAGCGCCATGTCCGCGTAACCGGCGCCGTCCACGCCGTACTTCTGGCGCAGCAGCTCCTCGTCGGTCAGCTGTAGCGTGCCGACGCCCTTGAGCGGGTACAGGACGCGCCGCTCACGCGCGTCGTCGACGAGCTGGAACAGGTCGCGGTCCCCGGTGACGATGTCGACCGGCCCGCTCGCCCGCCCCGTGAACGTGCCGATCACGTCGTCCGCCTCGTACCCCGCGACGCCGACCCGCGCGATGCCCACCGCGTCGAGCACCGCCTCGATCACGGGGACCTGGGGGGAGAGGGTGTCGGGGACCTCCTCCTCGTCCGGCGTCCCGGCCGGCGTCTCCTCGGCGACGCGGTGTGCCTTGTAGGAGGGGATGAGGTCGACCCGCCACTGCGGGCGCCAGTCCGCGTCCATGCACGCGACGAGTCGGTCGGGGCGGTGGTCGTGCACGAGCCGCGTGATGAACTCGAGCAGCCCGCGCACCGCGTTGACCGGCGTGCCGTCCGGGGCGCGGACGGAGTCCGGAACTCCGAAGTAGGCCCGGAAGTAGAGGGACGCGGTGTCGAGCAGCATCAGGCGTTCGTGCGCCGGGTGGGCCGAGTCTGCCGAGGTTTTCTGGGTCACGCCCCGCATCATGCCGCACCGCGCCGACAGTCACCCAGCGTGCAATACCGCAAGGCAAACGTTGACACCATGTGAACTGGAACACTCTTCCGTTTGATCGGGGTGAGCGGGGGCAGGAGCGCACGCGGAGCGGACCCGGTCGCACTTTCAACAACTTGGGGGTGAGACCGGCAGCGGACCGAATCCGTACCCGCTCCACGGCCCGCCGGCGGGGGAGGCGGGCCGTCTTGGTTCGACCCGAGAGGTGTATGTGTCCAGGCTTGAAGCCGAAGACCTGTACAAGGTGTTCGGCAGACGACCCGATGAGGCGGTGGAGAAACTCCGCCGCGGAGCAGACCGCGAGGAGTTGCGGGCGGACGGCACCACCGCCGCCGTGATCGACGCCTCGTTCAGCGTCGAGTCCGGCCAGATCTTCGTCGTCATGGGTCTGTCGGGTTCCGGCAAGTCCACGCTGCTGCGCATGCTCAACGGACTTCTGGAGCCCACGGCGGGGCATGTGCGCTTCGACGGGCAGGACCTGACCGAGCTCTCGCCGCGCGAACTGCGCGAGGTGCGCTCCCGGAAGATCAGCATGGTCTTCCAGCACTTCGCCCTCTTCCCCCACCGCTCCGTCCTGGAGAACGCGGCGTACGGCCTCGAGGTGCAGGGCGTCTCGCGCGAGACGCGCGAGCAGCGCGCCCTCGAGGCGCTGGAGCTGGCCGGTCTGAAGGGCTGGGAGAAGTCGTTCCCCGACGAGCTGTCCGGCGGCATGCAGCAGCGCGTGGGCCTGGCCCGCGCGCTGGCCACCGACGCCGACCTGCTCCTGATGGACGAGTCCTTCAGCGCGCTCGACCCGCTGATCCGGCGCGACATGCAGGACCAGCTCCTCGAACTGCAGAAGACGCTGAAGAAGACCATCGTCTTCATCACCCACGACCTGAACGAGGCCATGCGCCTGGGCGACCGCATCGCCGTCATGCGCGACGGCCGCATCGTGCAGATCGGCACCGCCGAGGACATCCTCGTCAGGCCCGCCAACGACTACGTCGAGTCCTTCACCAAGGACGTCGACCGGTCCCGCGTGCTGACCGCGGGCGCGATCATGGGCGAGCCCGAGAACGGCTACGACGCGTCCCGGGCACCGGCGACGGTCACCGCCGACACCCCGATCATCGACCTGTTCACGCCCTGCTCGACCAGTGATGTGGCGGTGTCCGTGGTCGACGAGGACGGCGGACTGATAGGCGTCGTACCGCGGGCCCGGCTGCTCGCCGTGCTCGGTGAACCGGTGGGGGTGAGCGCCGATGCCTAAGATCCCCTTCGGCAACTGGGTCAACGACGTGGTCCAGTGGCTGCTCGACCACATGTCGTGGCTCTTCGACTTCTTCCAGTCCGTCTTCGACGGCGTCTACAACGGCCTCGACGACGTCCTGCAGGCGCCCCCGGCGCTCATCATGGCGGCCATCTTCGCCGTCATCGCGTTCTGGCTGCGCGGGACCCTCGCGGGTGTGCTGACCTTCGTCGGCCTCGGGTTCATCGACAACCTGGGCCTGTGGGACCACGCCATGGACACCATGTCGCTGGTCCTCGTCTCCACGCTCATCGCGCTGATCGTCGGTGTGCCGCTGGGCATCTGGGCGGCCCGGTCCAACCGGGTCAGCGCCGTGTTCCGGCCGGTCCTCGACCTGATGCAGACGTTGCCGGCGATGGTCTACCTCATCCCGGCCATCCTGTTCTTCGGCTCCGGCGCCCCCGCCGGCATCGTCGCGACCCTGATCTTCGCGGTGCCGCCGGGGGTCCGCATGACCGAGCTGGGCATCCGGCAGGTCGACCAGGAACTCGTCGAGGCGGCCGAGGCGTTCGGTACGACGCCGGGCAACACGCTGCTCCGGGTCCAGCTGCCCCTCGCCCTGCCGACGATCATGGCCGGTGTCAACCAGGTCATCATGCTGGGCCTGTCCATGGCCGCCATCGCGGGCATGGTCGGCGCCGGCGGCCTCGGCGGTGACGTCAACGAGGCCATCGGCCAGCTCAACGTGGGCCTGGGCGCCGAGTCCGGCATCGCCATCGTCATCCTCGCCATCTACCTGGACCGGATGACCAGCGCGCTCGGCCGGCAGGTCTCCCCGCTGGGCCGCCGTGCCGTCGCCAAGCTCCGTGCCACACAGGGCCTGAACATCTGGTCGTACCGGCCCCGTCCGGCCGTCGCCGTGATCGGCGTCGTCATCCTCGCGCTCGTCGCGGGCGGCATGGGCGTCTTCGGCGGCTCCTCGTCCTCGACGGCCTCCGGCGGCGACGCCACGAACGTCGGCAAGGGCAGGAAGATCACGATCGGCTACATCCCCTGGGACGAGGGCGTCGCCTCCACCTTCCTGTGGAAGGAGATCCTTGAGGAGCGCGGCTTCAAGGTCGACGTCAAGCAGTTCGAGGCGGGCCCCCTGTACACCTCGCTCGCCCAGGGCAGCACCGACTTCCAGACCGACTCCTGGCTGCCGACCACGCACGCCCAGTACTGGAAGAAGTACGGCAAGGACCTTGAGGACCTCGGTTCCTGGTACGGCCCGACCTCCCTCGAGCTGACCGTCCCCGCCTACATGAAGGACATCAACTCCCTGGCCGACCTCAAGGGCAAGGGCGGCGAGTTCGGCGGCAAGATCACCGGCATCGAGGCGAGCGCGGGTGAGTCGGCGCTGCTCAAGAGCAAGGTGCTCAAGGCATACGGCCTGGACAAGGAGTACAAGGTCGCGGACAGCTCCACGCCCGCGATGCTCGCCGAGCTCAAGCGCGCCATCGCCAGGAAGAAGCCGATCGTCGTGCCGCTGTGGTCGCCGCACTGGGCTTACAGCGAGTACAAGCTGAAGAAGCTCAAGGACCCGAAGGGCGCCTGGGGCAAGGGCGACGGCATCCACTCGCTGTCCCGCAAGGGCTTCGGCAGCGACTTCCCCCAGGTCGACAAGTGGCTCAAGAGCTTCAAGATGACCGAGAAGCAGCTCACGGGTCTTGAGGCCGAGATCAACAAGGCCGGCAAGGGCGACCAGCAGTCGGCCGTCAGGACGTGGCTGAAGTCGAATCCGGGCCTGGTCGACAAGCTGGCCCCGGTCCAGAAGCAGTCCATGCCCGGCAAGGGCAAGGACCCCGTGAACGTCGCCTACTTCCCGTGGGACGAGGACGTCGCCGCCACCTACCTGTGGAAGAACGTCCTGGCCAAGAAGGGCTACTCGCTCCACCTGAAGCAGATGGACGTCGGCCCGGTCTACACCGGCCTCGCCAGCGGCGACCTCGACGTCAACTTCGACGCCTGGCTGCCCTACGCGCAGAAGAACTACTGGGACGCGAACAAGAGCAAGCTCAAGGACCTGGGCACCTGGTACAGCCCGACGTCCCTGGAGATCGCCGTTCCGTCGTACGTCAAGGGCGTCAAGTCCCTCGCCGACCTCAAGGGCAGGGGCAAGACCTTCGGCGGGAAGATCATCGGTATCGAGCCGGGCACCGGTGAGATGCAGATCCTGAAGAAGGACGTGCTGCCCGGCTACGGCCTGGACAAGGAGTACAAGGTCGTCGACGGCTCCACGCCGGCGATGCTGGCCCAGCTCAAGCGCGCCTACGCCAAGCACGAGCCGGTCGCCGTCGTGCTCTGGTCGCCCCACTGGGCGTACAGCACGTACAAGCTGACCAAGCTGGCCGACCCGAAGAAGAAGTTCGGCGAGGGCAACACGATCAGGACGATCTCCAACAAGGACTTCCCGAGCAAGTACCCGCAGCTCACGAAGTGGTTCAAGAACTTCAAGATGAGCGAGGACGAGCTCGGCTCCCTGGAGGCCGAGATCAAGAAGGCAGGTCAGGGGCGCGAGGAGCAGGCCGTCTCCACGTGGCTCAAGACCCATCAGGACGTCGAGAGGCGGATGACCGCTTCCTGACGGGCCGAGCCCGACCCGAAGGGGCGGGTTGCGCCGCGGCCGAGCTGTGGCGCAACCCGCCCCTTCGACATGCCGAAGCCCTCCGCGGCTTACTGCGCTCGCATGAAACCGCGCGCCCAACCTGCGTAGGGTGCATGCGAACGGACTCAGGGCAAGGGGTGGGAGGGAGCGGGGTCATGGACGAGCACAAGGAGACACTGCGCGTGGGCGCCGCCGTACGACGCCGGCGCCGCGCCCTGGAACTGACGCTGGCCGCGGTCGCGGAGCGCAGCGGCCTGTCCGTGCCCTTCCTCAGCCAGGTCGAGAACGAGCGGGCGCGCCCCAGCCGCCGCTCCCTGGAGAAGGTCGCCGACGCACTGGGAACGACCGCCGTCGAACTCCTCGCGGCGGCGGACCCGGCTCACACGGTGGACCTGGTGCGGGCCGACGACCGTGACGTCGAGCGCGGCGCGGGCGGCCGGGACGGGCCCGAGTACGTCGTAAGGACCCTGGTCCGCGGGCACCACCAGATGCAGGCTCAGGAGTTCGTCGGCGATCACGACCCGGGCCGCGAGTTCCAGCTGCGCAACGACGTCCTGATGCACGTCATCGAAGGCGCCGCCGAGGTGGAGGCGGAGGGTCGCGTGCACCGCCTCGTCCGTGGCGACACGCTGTATCTGACCGGCGGGGTCCGCCACCGCTGGCGGGCCGCGGGTCCCGACACGAGGGTCCTCGTGGTGGCCGTGGCCGAGCACATCGAAGCCGTGGACGACCACGGGCCCAAGTAGGGCGCGTCACTCGTTCGGGCGCCCCGAAGACGGGCTTTTCGGGGCGCCCGGCCCCGAAGACCGGCAGCTCCGAAGACCGGCAGCCCGAAATCCGGTGGTCCCGGAATCCGGCGGCTCCGGAGTCGGGTGGTCCCGGAGTCGGGTGGCTCCGGAGTCGGGTGGTCCCGGAGTCGGGTGGTCCCGGAGTCGGGTGGCTCCGGAGTCGGGTGGCTCCGGAGTCGGGTGGTCCCGGAGTCGGGTGGCTCCGGAGTCGGGTGGCTCCGGAATCCGGCAGCCCCGGAAACCGCCGGCCCCGAAAACCGGTGGCGTCCGGCGTGGGCCGTCCCGCAGGATCGGCGCATGACCACAGCCCCGCCCGCCCAGGGCGTCCGCCGGCACTGGGACTCCGTCCCGGAGCCGGTGCGGCGCGCGCTGGCGGAGGCGCTGGGCGCACCCGTCGTGCGCGCCCGGACGCAGAGCGGCGGATTCTCCCCGGGCGTCGCGGCCCGCGTCACCCTCGCCGACGGCCGCCGCGCGTTCGTCAAAGCGGTGAGCGCACAGGCCAACCCGCACACCCCGAAGTTCCACCGGGCCGAGGCGCGCAACGCCGCGGCGCTCCCCGAGAGCGTCCCGGCCCCGCGCCTGCTCACCACGTACGACGACGGCACCTGGGTCGCCCTCGCCTTCGAGGACGTGGCGGGGCGCCAGCCTCATGTGCCCTGGCGCGCGGCCGAGTTGACGCGCGTGCTCGACGCCGTGGCCCGTCTCGGCCGCACCCCGGCGCCGCCGGGCACGCGGCCGGCAGTCGACCGGCTCGCGGAGAACTTCGCCGGGTGGCGGCGGATCGTGGACGAGGGCCGGGGGCCGGGGGCCGGTCTCGACGCGTGGAGCGTGCGCAACGCTCCCCGTCTCGCCGAACTCGCGTCCTCCTGGACCGATTTCGCCGACGGCGACATGCTCGCCCACGCCGACCTGCGCGCCGACAACATCCTGCTGACCGCGGACGACGTCGTCTTCGTCGACTGGCCGCACGCCGTGCGCGCCGCGCCCTGGTTCGACCTGCTGGTGATGCTTCCGTGCGTGCGGGCGCAGGGCGGGCCGCAACCCGAACGCGTCTTCTCCGCCCACCCGTTGGGCCGTGCCGCCGAGCCGGAAGGCGTCACCCGGGCGCTCGCCGGGCTTGCCGGGTACTTCCTGGAGCAGGCCGGACGCCCGGCCCCGCCGGGTTTGCCGACGCTCCGGGCGTTCCAGCGGGCGCAGGGCGAGGCGGCCGTGGCCTGGCTGCGGGCGCGGCTCGAAGGCGGGTAGCCGGCGCAGCCGTCAGAACCCGTGCGGCGTCCCCGCGGCCCGTACGAGCCCCTCGGTCACCCGCACGTCCTCGCCCATCTCGGGATGCCACTGCACCCCCATCACCCACGCCATTCCGGGCAGTTCGACGGCCTCCACCGTGCCGTCCGCCGCGTGCGCGGAAGCCACCAGGCCGGAGCCGAGCCGCTCCACCGCCTGGTGGTGGTAGGTGGGGACGTCCGTGGGCTCGGGCACCAGGTCGCCGTAGCGGGTTCCAGGGACCGGGGTGACCGTGTGGCGGCCGAAGACCCCGGTCGCCTCGACGTGCCCGTCGATGTGCTGGCGCAGCGTCCCACCGAGGGCGACGTTGAGCAGTTGCATGCCGCGGCAGATGCCGAGCAGCGGCGTGCCGGACGTCAACGCCGCCCGGATCAGCGCGATTTCCCAGGCGTCCCGCTCCTCGGCCGCGGGGCCGGTCCGCGGGTCGCGCCGCGCCCCGTAGACCGACGGGTCCACGTCGGGTCCGCCCGCCACGATCAGCCCGTCGAGCCGCGACACGACCGAGGGCGCGTGCCGCGTGTCGTCCGGCGGCACCATCGCGGCGAGCCCGCCGGAGCTCTGCACGAGCCGCGGATAACCGGCCGGCAGCAGCGCCGCGGGCAGCTCCCACACGCCCCAGGCGGCCTTCTTCTCCAGGTACGTGCTGACGCCGATCAGCGGCCTGCTCACCATGGTGCCGTGCTCCCTCCAAAGGAATGAATCCACACCTTTGCGGGACACGGGCGGGGAAATCAAGCCCCGTCTCACGTGAGGAAACCGCGCAGCAGCGCCGCGGTCCCCGCACAGTGCTCCCGCATCGTCTCCCGTGCCCCGTCCGCGTCCCCGTCCAGCACCGCCGCCACGAGCGCGGCGTGTTGGCGCTGCGAGTGCTCCAGATTGCGCACGAGCAGCGGGATGCAGTCCAGCAGGTCGTTCACGGTGGCGCGCACCGCCGCGTACTGGGCGGCGAGCGACGGCGAGCCGGACAGTTCGGCCAGGACGAGGTGGAGCAGCGTGTCGTGCCGCCGGTACTCGGCAGGTGGGGCGTCCCGCGTGGCGTCGAGCGCGCCGCGCAGCCGCCGCGCCTGCCCGTCGTCGAGCCCGTAGGTCGCGCACAGGCCCGCCGCGCCGACCTCCAGGACCTCGCGCAGGCGCAGCGCGTCCTCCACGTCGACACCCTCGATACGGCGCCGCAGCTCACCCTCGCCCATCGCCGCCGGGCGCGGCAGGACGAACGTTCCGCCGTACCGGCCGCGCCGGGACTCGACGAGCCCCTGGTCGGCCAGGACCTTCAGCACCTCGCGCAGCGTCACCCGGCTGATGCCGAGCCGCTCGGCCAGCTCCCGCTCCGACGGCAGCCGTTCACCGCTGGGCACCAGGCCGAGGCGGACGACCTGGAGGATCTGCTCCAGGGCCTCCTCGAAGCCGTTGCCCGCCCGCACCGGGCGCAGCACCGTCCCCAGGCCCCCGTCGGTGTCCCTGTCCGCCATCTGGTCCGACATGCGACCCGGCCCCCTTCCCAAGCAAAGGTATCGGGCAATACCTTATGGCCCTCGGCCGGTACCGGCTGATCCAAGGAGGAGCATTCCGTGGCAGACCGCACACCCCCGCTCTCCGTAGAGGAACTGCATGCCCTCGTCGCGAGCGGAGAGATCGACACCGTCGTGCTGGCCTTCCCCGACATGCAGGGGCGGCTCCAGGGCAAGCGGTTCGCCGCTCGCTTCTTCCTCGACGAGGTCCTCGCCCACGGCACCGAGGGCTGCAACTACCTGCTCGCCGTCGACACCGAGATGAACACCGTCGACGGCTACGCGATGTCCTCGTGGGACCACGGCTACGGTGACTTCGCCATGCACCCCGACCTCACGACGCTGCGCCGCGTCCCCTGGAACGAGGGGACCGCGATGCTCGTCGCCGACCTCGCCTGGAACGACGGCTCGCCCGTCGTCGCCGCGCCCCGCCAGATCCTGCGCCGCCAGCTCGACCGCCTCGCCGAACTCGGACTCACGGCCCAGGTCGGCACGGAGCTGGAGTTCATCGTCTTCAAGGACAGCTACGAACGGGCCTGGGACGCCAACTACCGGGGCCTGACCCCGGCCAACCAGTACAACATCGACTACTCCGTCCTCGGCACGGGCCGCATCGAGCCGCTCCTGCGCCGCATCCGCAACGAGATGGCGGGCGCGGGCCTGACCGTCGAGTCGGCGAAGGGCGAGTGCAACCCGGGCCAGCACGAGATCGCCTTCCGCTACGACGAGGCCCTCGTCACCTGCGACCAGCACGCCATCTACAAGACCGGCGCCAAGGAGATCGCCGCACAGGAGGGCGTCTCACTCACGTTCATGGCCAAGTACAACGAACGCGAGGGCAACTCCTGCCACATCCACCTCTCGCTCACCGACGAGGACGGCGCGCCCGCCTTTGCCGCGCAGGACGCCGCGCAGGGTTCCGCGCGGGGCGGGCACGGCTCGGGCGGCACACACGGCATGAAACCGCTCATGCGCCACTTCCTGGCCGGACAGCTCGCGGCCCTGCGCGACTTCTCGCTCCTCTACGCACCGAACATCAACTCCTACAAGCGTTTCCGGGCGGGCTCCTTCGCCCCTACCGCCGTCGCCTGGGGCCACGACAACCGCACCTGCGCGCTGCGCGTCGTCGGCCACGGCCGCTCGCTGCGCTTCGAGAACCGCCTGCCGGGCGGCGACGTCAACCCGCACCTCGCCGTCGCGGGCCTGGTCGCCGCCGGACTGTACGGGATCGAGCACCGGCTCGACCTGCCCGAGGCATGCCCGGGCAACGCCTACACCTCCGGTTACGAGCACGTCCCCTCCACGCTGCGCGAGGCCGCCGAGCTGTGGGAGAACAGCCCGATCGCCAAGGCCGCCTTCGGGGACGTCGTCGTCGCCCACTACCGCAACATGGCGCGGGTCGAGCTCGACGCGTTCGACGCCGCGGTGACCGACTGGGAGCTGCGCCGCTCCTTCGAACGCATGTGAGGGACCCGTTGTCCGACGAACTCCCCGAAGAACTTCCCGAAGAACTCCTCGTACTGAACCCGGCGACCGAGGAGGTCGTCACCACCGTCCCGGCCGCCTCCCGCGAGGACGTCGACGCCGCGGTCACCCGCGCGGCCCGCGCCCAGACGGCCTGGGCAGCCGCGCCCCCCGCCGACCGCGCCCGCCTGCTGCGCCGCTTCGCCGCCACCGTCGACGAACACCTCGAAGAACTCGCCCGGACGGAGGTCCGCGAGGCCGGACACCTCATCGGCAACGCCCGCTGGGAGGCGGGCAACGTGCGCGACCTGCTCGACTACGCGGCAGGTGGTGTCGAGCGGCTGAACGGCCGCCAGATCCCGGTCCCCGGCGGGCTCGACGTCACCATCCTCGAACCGCTCGGTGTCGTCGGCGTCATCGCGCCCTGGAACTTCCCGATGCCGATCGCCGCCTGGGGCACCGCCCCGGCGCTCGCGGCGGGCAACGCGGTGCTGCTCAAGCCCGCCGAGACCACCCCGCTCACCGCGCTCCGGCTCGCCGAGCTCGCTCTGGAGGCGGGGCTGCCCGAGGGGTTGTTCCAGGTGCTGCCGGGCCGGGGGCCGGTCGCCGGTGACGCGCTCGTCGAGCACCCGGGCGTCGCGAAGATCGTCTTCACCGGTTCCACCCGTGTCGGCAAGCGGATCATGGCCAAGTGCGCCGACCGCGTCAAGCGCGTGACCCTCGAACTCGGCGGCAAGAGCCCCAACATCGTCTTCGCCGACGCGGACGTCGAGGCGGCGGCCCTCGCCACCCCCAAGTCGTTCCTCGACAACAGCGGACAGGACTGCTGCGCCCGTACTCGCATCCTCGTCCAGCGCTCCGTGTACGACCGCTATCTGGAGCTGCTCGGGCCCGCGATCGAGTCCGTCGTCGTCGGTGACCCGGCCGACGAGAAGACCGGGATGGGCCCGCTGATCTCACGGGCGCAACTGGAGCGCGTGCGTGCGTTCGTCACGCCGGGCGACGGGATCCACGGCTCGGCGCCCGAGGGGCCCGGCTTCTGGTTCCCGCCGACCGTCCTGACCGATGTGGCGCCCGACGCGCCCGCCGCCGTCGAGGAGGTCTTCGGACCGGTCGCCGTCGTCCTCCCCTTCGACGACGAGGCCGAAGCCGTACGCCTCGCCAACGCCACCGACTACGGCCTGTCCGGCTCGATCTGGACCCGCGACGTGGGCCGCGCCCTGCGGATGTCGGGGGCCGTGCGAGCGGGGAATCTGTCCGTCAACTCGCACTCCAGCGTGCGCTATTGGACGCCGTTCGGCGGCTACCGGCAGTCCGGCCTCGGCCGGGAGCTCGGCCCCGACGCCCTCACCGCCTTCACCGAGACCAAGAACG
Organism: Streptomyces beihaiensis; assembly: GCF_026274175.1. Taxonomy (GTDB): domain Bacteria; phylum Actinomycetota; class Actinomycetes; order Streptomycetales; family Streptomycetaceae; genus Streptomyces; species Streptomyces beihaiensis. Next base: position 1,073 of record NZ_JAPHNL010000067.1, on the reverse strand, counting down.
TCTTCATCAGCACGGAGGAGCCCGCACAGTGACCGAAGACATCATCTGCCGCCGTCTCGTCGGCCGCACCGCGGTCGTCACCGGCGCGGGCAGCGGCATCGGCCTCGCCACCGCCCGCCGTCTCGCCTCCGAGGGCGCCCACGTCGTCTGCGGCGACATCGACGAGAGCGCGGGCAAGAAGGCGGCCGAGGAGGTGGGCGGAACCTTCGTCCAGGTCGACGTCACCGACGCCGAACAGGTCGAGGCGCTCTTCAAGACGGCCCACGACACCTACGGTTCGGTCGACATCGCTTTCAACAACGCCGGGATCTCGCCCCCCGACGACGACTCGATCCTCGACACCGGACTGGAGGCGTGGAAGCGCGTCCAGGAGGTCAACCTCACCTCCGTGTACCTGTGCTGCAAGGCCGCCATCCCGTACATGAGGCGCCGGCGCAGGGGCTCCATCATCAACACGGCGTCGTTCGTGGCCCGCATGGGCGCCGCGACCTCACAGATCTCGTACACCGCGTCCAAGGGAGGGGTCCTCGCGATGTCGCGTGAACTAGGTGTCCAGTTCGCGCGGGAGGGCATCCGGGTCAACGCGCTGTGCCCCGGCCCGGTCAACACCCCGCTGCTGCGCGAGCTGTTCGCCAAGGACCCCGAGCGGGCCGCCCGGCGGCTCGTGCACATTCCCGTCGGGCGGTTCGCCGAGGCGGAGGAGATCGCCGCGGCCGTCGCGTTCCTGGCGAGCGACGACGCCGCGTTCGTCAACGCCACGGACTTCCTTGTCGACGGCGGCATCTCGGGCGCGTATGTGACGCCGCTGTAGGAAGAAGGAGAGAAGGCCCCTCGCAGGAGCAGGCAGGGGCAAACCAGGAGCAGGCCAGGAGCAGGCCAAGAGCAGGCCAGGAGCAGGCCAGGAGTGAGTACAGTGCCCGGATGAGCAGGCCGCCGACACCTCCGCCCGGCTGGTATCCGGACCCGGGGGACCCGTCCGTCGAACGCTGGTGGGACGGCACCGAGTGGACGCAACACCGCAGGGCACCGGGGGCCGGGACGGGAGCGGTGGCGCCGGCCCGTGCGGGCGGCGG
>NZ_JAPHNL010000066.1 GCF_026274175.1 Streptomyces beihaiensis | reverse complement strand
CGGGGCACGGGCGAGCCCGTGTGGCGTCCGTCGCGGGAGTGACGCGTCCCTGGCCGAACCGCGCGCGCGAGCGCGGCGTCTTTCGCCGGGGCGCCCGGCGGCGGGCGCCCGGGGCTCCGTCCGAGGCCGTCTGCCCATCGGCCGAACCTGGACTTGCCGGTCCCCGGGAGGGCTGGTGAAGATCCAGTGGTGAGACCATCGACCACCGAACTGCCCGCCCGCGCCGGTGCCGACGCCGCCGCCCGCGGGCCCGGCGCCGGACGTGCCCTCGCCGTGCTCGCGCTCGTCGCCGCGGGCGCGTTGATCCCGATGCTCGGTCCCGGCGTCGCGCTGCACGGCACGGGCGAGGCGGCCGCGCCCGGTGTGCGGGGCATCGCGCTGCTGCGCGCGGTGCTGTTCGGCGCGCTGTGCGTGCAGGCGGGCGAGGGGTTCGCGGTGCTGCTCGCACGGCGTGTGGCGGGCGCGCCGCTGGAGCTGCTGCCGCGCAGGTGGTCGCCGTACGTGCCGTGGGCGGGGTTCGCCGCCGCTCTGGGGCTCGCGGCGGTGGTGGCTTCGGGGAACCTGGTTCCGCACGGCCTGGACGACCTGGATGTCGGCGGGCTCTACGGGACGCGTGAGGGCGCCCTCGCCCTGGTGGAGGTCAACGGGTTCCTCGCGGCCGCCCTGTGCGCCCGCTCGCGCCGCCCGGACAGCGCACTGCTGCCGCTGGCCGCCGTCGTCGTCGCGGAGGCGCTGCGCGCCCATCCGACGTACGAGTCCACCGAGCTGTTCGGATCCGCCCTGACACTGGTCCATCTGACGTGCGCCGTGCTGTGGACGGGCGGCCTGCTGTACGTGCTGCGCACCCTGCGGGTGTGGCGGGCGGTCGCGCCCGGGGCGGGCACCGAGCTGCTCAGCCGGTACGCGCGCGTGGCCGCCGTACTGCTCGCCGCCATCACCGCGACGGGCACGGTGAGCACGCTGCGCCGGATGCCGCCGGGGACGGTGCTCGGTCAGCTGACCGACACCGCCTACGGGCGCACCCTGCTGGCGAAACTGCTGCTCGTGGCGGTGGTGGCGGCGCTCGCTCTGGCCGCCCGGCTGCGGCTGCGCGGCCGCGGGGACGGGACGCGGGCCTGCGTTCCCGCGCGCGCGGAGGTCTGGGTGCTGGCCGTGGTGGTCGTGGTGTCGGCGCTGCTCACGGCCTTGCCGGTGCCGATCCGCTGGTAGCGGGCAGCTCAGGGGTCACGCGCGCGCGGGCGAGGACTCCCGTGGCGAGCAGGTACTGGGCGGCGACGTACGTGAGCATGATCCAGAAGTCGGGGACGGGCGGGGCCGGCCAGTCGGCGACGCCCATGGCGATGAGCGAGTCGGAGAGCAGGAACAGCGCGCCGCCCGCCCCGGCGGCGAGGCCGAGCCGCGAGGCCCCGTACGCCATGGCGGTCAGCAGCAGGCTGTAGCCGGCGACCGGGACGCGCATGCCGCCCGGCAGACCGGGCCAGAGTGCGGCGACGGTCGAGACGAGCGCGAGCCCGTACGCGCCGCCGAGCAGACGGTCCCGGCGGCCGCCCGCGCGTGCCGCCCCGTGGCGTGTGATGCCCGTGCCGCGCCCGTGCCGGGCGAAGAGCACCAGGTAGCAGACGTGCCCGGCGGCGAAGCAGCCCATCCCCGCGAGGAAGGCGGCGTCCTGGCCGGACAGCAGCAGCACGTCGCCCGCCCACCCGCACAGCAGCGCGGCAGACAGCAGCCGGGGACCGCCGCGCGCGACGGCGTACGCGACCAGGACCGGCATCAGCAGCGGTTTGAGGACGGTGTGCGCGAGGTGCTGTCCGGCGAGGAGCGCGACCAGGTCGGCCGCGCACACGGCGAGGTAGCCGGTGCGCAGCGCCGGGGCGAGCCTCACGCGGCGCCCTCGGTGACCTTCGGCGGGGTCCCCGGCGCGGTCGCCGGGGCCGGCTGCCAGCCGGGGCCGCGGAAGACGCGTCCGGCCCGCTCACGCCAACCGGACGCGGCCTTGAGGTCCTTGGCGATGGCGGCGTACTCGTGGGTGGCGACACGCAGCGGGTTGTAGGTGTCGATGTTCTTGGTGAGGCCGAAGACGGGACGCTCGACCTCCGGCACCCAGGAGCCGAAGAGCCGGTCCCAGACGATGAGGATGCCGCCGAAGTTCCGGTCCAGGTAGCCGCCTTGGGAGGCGTGGTGGACACGGTGGTGCGAGGGGGTGTTGAAGACGAACTCGTAGGGCCGCCACATCTTGTCGATGCGTTCGGTGTGGATCCAGAACTGGTAGACGAGGTTGGCCGACGAGCAGAAGGCGAGGGCCGCCGGGTGCACGCCGCAGGCGATGAGCGGCAGGTAGAAGGGCCAGACCGTCAGGGTCGTCCAGGGCTGGCGCAGCGCGGTGGTGAGGTTGAACTTGCGGCTGGAGTGGTGCACGACGTGGCAGGCCCACAGGATGCGGATCACGTGATGGCCGCGGTGCGACCAGTAGTAGAAGAAGTCCTGGGCGAGCAGCATCAGCAGGATCGTCCACCAGTGCACGGGCACGCGCAGCGGCGTCAGTTCGTAGACCAGCGTGTAGACCGCGACGATCGGGATCTTCCACAGGGCGTCGAAGACGAGGCTGCCGAGGCCCATGGTGACGCTGGTCGCCGCGTCCTTGGCGTCGTACCCGGCGGCGGCCCCTTCAGGGTCCGGGTGGATGCGTACGCTCACGATCTCGACCACGGTGAGCAGGACGAAGGCGGGTATCGACCACAGCACGACATCGGGCAGGTTCGGCGACGGCATAGGTGCACCGTAAGGGCCGTCCGCGCGCCTGACTAGGGGTTGTTACCGACAAGTATTACCGTCGGTATCGGCGGTGTCCTGCGTTACCGGCGAGCCCGCCGTCAGCCGGCCACCGCACCGAGCAGCGACCCCGCCGCGTAGGTGACCGCCATGGCCACCGCTCCCCCGCCCATGTTGCGCCAGATCGCGCGGCGCACCGCCGCGTCGCCGAGCCGGGCGCTGCTCCAGCCGGTGAGCGCGAGCGCGGCCAGGACCGACACCACGGTGACCGGAACCCGCCAGGCGGCGGGCGGCAGGACCATCGCGAGCAGCGGGAGCAGCGCGCCCGCCGTGAACGCGAGGAAGCTCGCCCAGGCGGCGTGCCACGGGTTGGTGAGGTCGTCGGGGTCGATGCCGAGCTCCACGCGCGCGTGGGCGCGCAGCGCGTCCCGCGCGGTGAGCTGCTCGGCGGCCTCCCGGGCGACCTCGCGGCTGAGGCCGCGCTGCTCCAGGAGCCCGGTCAGCTCTTCGAGCTCGGCCTCCGGCTGCTCCCTCAGTTCGCGCTTCTCCAGGGAGATGGCCGCTTTCTCGGAGTCCCGCTGCGTGGACACGGAGACGTATTCACCGGCCGCCATGGACAGCGATCCGGCGAGCAGCCCGGCCAGGCCCGCGGTGAGCAGGGCGGTCCGGTCGTCGGTGGCGCCCGCGACACCGACGACGAGGCCCGCGGTGGAGACGACGCCGTCGTTCGCGCCGAGGACGGCGGCGCGCAGCCAGTTGAGCCGCGAGCCGAGCGCGCCGCCGTGCGCCTCGTCGTGATCAGGGGGTCCTACGGGTTCTGTCACGGGGGTGAGGATGCCACCCGAGCGGTCACCAGACCCGTACCGACCCTCCCTTCGCGAAGACCGGGCTGGTGGCGTCGGCGGGCGGCTCGTCGAGGGGCTCGTCCACCTCGGCGACCGTGGGCCCCACGCGGGCCGCGATCGGGGCGAGCAGGTCGAGGTCGAAGCCGTAGACGCGGGCGGCGTTGCCGCCGACCATGGCCGCGATCTCGGCCGTGCTCAGCCCCGCGTAGGCCAGGCGCAGCCCTTCGCGCGTGTACGGGTAGGTGCCCTCGTCGTGCGGGTAGTCGCTGCCCCACATGATCTTGTCGAGGCCGATACGGTCGCGCAGCGGCACCTCGTGGGGGCGCATGAAGCTGGCGCCGACGTAGCAGTGGGCGCGCCACACGTCGGAGGGACCCTTGCCCATCGCGTCGGCGAGCCCCGCGCCGAACTTCGCCTCGGCCGTGTCCGCCGCCTCGCTCGCCGCGGAGACGAGCCGCCCGTGGTAGTAGTCCAGCATGTCGAGCACGCCCGGGATCCAGCCGGATCCCTGCTCGGTGAGGACGAGTGCGAGACCCGGGTGCCTGTGAAAGGCGCCGCCGAAGACGAGGTGCCACAGCGCCCGGTGAGAGAACCAGGTCGTCTCGACCATGAACACCGCGCGGGCGGCCGGTTCGTCGCCGAGCGGCGGCGACGCGGAGCCCGCGTGGTGGTTGACGGGGACGCCGAGTTCGGCGCAGGTGCGCCAGATCGGGTCGTACGTCGCCGAGTACAGCTCCGGCAGGCCGGAGCCGGGCGGGGTGCCGGGCAGCAGCAGACCGCCCGTGAGGCCCGCCGCCACCGACCGGTGGATCTCCTCGACGGCCTCGTCGACGTCGCCCAGCAGGATCTGGAAGACCCCGGCCCTGCGGCCGGGCGCGGCGGCGCAGAAGTCCGCGAGCCACCGGTTGTGGGCACGCAGCCCCGCCCAGCGCTGCTCGAACTCCGCGCGCGTGGGCGCCGGTGCCATGAGGGCCGCGGACGGGAAGAACGGCGGGATGGTGTTGGGGAAGACGACCTCGGCGACGATGCCGTCCTGTTCCAGCTCCCGGACGCGGCGCTCGGAGTTCCAGTTCCGGTCGGCGGTGTCGGCGAGCAGGTCCTCGTACGGGTTCACGTAGGTGGCGGCCCAGGCGTCGAAGGCGTCGTGGTGCGCGCGCTCCAAGTACGGTTTGTAGTCGAGGAGGTCGGCGCCCGCGTGGCAGTCCGCCGAGATCACGGTGTAGCGGTCGGTGTCCGTCACGGCGTCACCCCCAGCGTCGGGAAGTCGTGGTCGGTCAGCCAGTGCCGGCCCACCTCGCGCGAGCGCGCCCAGGACGCCTCGACGGCGCTCTGGTCGGCGTCCTGGCCGAGGTCGTGCGGGGTCGGCCCGATGCGCCGCGCGAGCGGGGCGAGCTCGGCGGTGTCGAAGCCGAAGACGTCGGCGGCGGACAGGCCCAGCATGCGGCGGGTCTCGGCGACCGGGATGTCGTGGAAGGTCTTCCGCAGCCACGCGCGCGTGTCGGGCCAGGTCCCCTCGGGGTGCGGGAAGTCGCTGCCCCACAGGATGTTGTCGACGCCGATCTCGTAGCGCTGGGCGAGTTCGCGGCGCTTGGTGTTGGTGGCGCAGACGAACAGCTGCCGGTCCAGGTACTCGTGCGGGGCGCGCCTCAGTTCGGCGAACGGGGAGAGTTTCTTGCCGCCGTGCGCGCCCAGGTAGAGGCGGTCCATGAACCACAACAGGTTCGGCAGCCACCAGCAGCCCGACTCGGCGACGCCGAACCTGAGTCCGGGGTGCCGTTCGAAGGCGCCCGACCAGAGCAGGAACCACAGCGGCCTGGCGGGCCACCAGGTCACTTCGGTGACGTAGATGCCCAGGTGGTCGCCGTACTCGTGGCGCGGCGCCGCCCCCGAGTGCGTCACCACGGGCATCTCGCACTCGGCGGCCGCCGCCCACACCGGGTCGTAACGGCGTGCGTGGTAGGGGTCCTTGTCGACCCACATGGCCGGGATCATCAGGGCGCCGAGCCCCGACTCCTTGGCGCGGCGCACCTCGGCGACGACGTCCTGCGGGTCGGCGGTGACCGGCAGCAGGGCGACGCCGCAGTGCCGTTCGGGGGCCTGTGAGACGAAGTCGGCGAGCCAGCGGTTGTGCGCCTGGGCCCCCGCCATGCCGAGCTGAGGGTCCTGGTCTCCGGAGAGGCCGAGCCCGACCCCGAACGGCGCGGCGGTGCGGCTGTCCACGGCGTCCGCGTCGGGGAAGACGACCTCGGCCGCCACACCGTCGCCGTCGAGTTCCTTGAGGCGCTGGGCCAAGTCCCAGCCGCCGCGCAGGCCCTCCTCGTGGTCCTCGAACCACTTGGCGGCGAACGCGTCGTTGCGGATACCGAGCCGGGTCGCCTCCTCGCGGCGGGCGTCCCGCTCACCGAGGAAGTCGTCGAAGGCCCGGTGGAAACGGCTGTCCAGGTAGGGCCGGTACTCCTCGGTGGGCAGTCCGGCGTGGCAGTCGGAGGAGATGATCAGGTAGGGGTCCTGGTGGTTGCGATCCTGGTGGTTCGGGTGCTGCTTGCTCATCGTGCGTCCCTCCCCGGTGGAGTCAGTCGAGAATGAAGCTCTCCAGGTACGCCGGGTTCGCCCGGTCCAGCATCGACCGCGAGCGGGCCCGGATCTGCCGGTCGCTGTGCTCGCTCGGCGGAAGCAGCCAGAAGCGGTCGGCCGCGATGCCCTCGGCGACGAGGTCCGCCACCGCCTCCACGGGCGTGAACTCCACCTCGTGACCGGCCTCCTTCATGGCCGTCTCCCACTGGTCGAGGCTGCGGTAGGGCGTCTTGCGCGGGCGCTGCTTGGCGTACTTCTCGGGCCGGTTGCGGTGCGACTCCCACAGGCCGGTGCGCAGCATGTGGGGCCCGGGGAAGAGCACCGAGGCTCCCACCCGCGCGTGCTCCGCCTTGAGATGCGCGTACAGCGACTCGGTCAGCGTCACCACAGCCGCCTTGGTGACGGCGTACACCGACGCCGTCGGAAGGGGCGCGATGCCTCCGTCGTTGGAGGAGGTGTTGACGACGTGCCCCGGCTCGCCGCCCGCGATCATGCGCGGCACGAACGCCTGGACGCCGTGGAATACGCCCCACACGTTGACGGCGAACGCCCACTTCCAGTCGTTGGGTTCGTGCTGCCACATACGGCCCTCTGCGCCCGAGCCGACGCCCGCGTTGTTGCACAGCACATGGCAGCCGCCGAACGTCGCGTACGTGTCGTCGGCGAGCGCCATGACCTGGTCGCGCTCGCCGACGTCGACCACGCGCGCGTGCACGGTCGCGCCCTCGTCGCGCAGCGCGGCGGCGACCTCGTCCAGAGCGCCCTTCTCGACGTCCGCGAGGACCACCTTGAGGCCGTCGGCCGCGAAGCGGCGCGCCATGGCGAGCCCGATGCCGCTCGCCGCGCCCGTGACGACGGCGACCTGTCCCTGCCTCAGCTCCATGTCAGGCACTCCCCCGGGGCGGACCGTCGAGGATCTGCTGCGGGTCGTCGTAGCGCTGGTGGATGTAGGGCAGCAGGGCCCGCGCGCTGACCCGCTCGACGACCCTGCCGGTCTGGTCGCTGGTCTTCTCGCCGACGGTGATCTCCACCAGGGCCCGTACGGGCAGGTCCGCGACCGGGTCGTACATCGACTCGCGCAGGACCACGTCTGCGGTCACCCGCTCCAGTTTCCTCACCTTCTCGTTGCGCACGCAGTGCACGAGGACCGGGTCGGCGTCGAAGCCCGAACCGTCGACGGCGGGAAGGAACTTGAAGTAGAAGTCCGTCTTGCGCGCCGGCTCGGGGACGGGCAGGGCGCCGGCGACCGCGCCGCGCACCTCCACGAACGCGATGCCGTGCCGGGCCAGCGCGGCCCGCACCAGCAGGCCGTCGCGCTCCACCGTGACCTCGCCGAGCTTCTTCGGCTCGCCGAACACCTCGCGGCCGCCGATCAGCGCCCGCTCGTGCGTCATCGGCATGACCAGCGGATACCAGCCCTCGACGCCGTCGTGCTCGGCGGCGACGGCCACCGACCCGGCGCCGAGCGGGAAGCCCGGCAGGTCGACCGTGCTGATGGTGGCCCGCACCAGGGGCCGCGCGGTGGGTTTGAGCGGGGGCGGCAGGACCGCCGCGACCGCGTCGGGGTCGGACTCCCACACGGCGACCACACCGGTGGACCAGATGTCGGGGAGTCTGCTGCTCGCGGTGCGCGCCGCGGTGATCTCCGCCTCGGTGCGCGCTCCGTACCGTACGCGTGCCATGCCGTACCTCCTCAGCCGGAGTCCTCGTCCGGAATCCTCAGTCGGAGCCTGTAACACAGTTACACCGGTGCCGATGAAGGGTAAAGACATGTGACCGGACAGCGTGAGAGGGGGCGGGAGATGGCAGCGCGCGCGCCGCTCACCCGCGAGGAGGTGCTCACCGCCGCCGCGGCCCTGGTCAGGCAGGACGGACCGCAGCGGCTGACCATGCGGAAGCTGGCGGCCGACCTCGGCACCGCCGTCACGTCGATCTACTGGCACGTCGGCAACCGCGAGTCGCTGCTCGACGCCCTGGTCGAGCGCACGGTCGCCGAACTCGGCGAGATCCGGCCGCGCGGCGCGACGCCCGCCGAGCGCGTCGTGTCGGTGGCCCGCGCCCTGCGCCGCCAGTTGCGTTCCCATCCGCACCTGGTCGCCATGGTCCACGAGCGCGGCCTGACCGAGCGCATGTTCCTGCCCGCCCAGCGGGCCCTGGTGCACGAGGTGCACGCGGCGGGGGTGCGCGGGGCGCGCGCCGCCGAAGTGGTACGCGCGGTGCAGTTCCAGGTCGTCGGTCACGTCCTGGTGGAACGCAACCGGGAGCGGGCCCCGGCGCAGAGCCCCGCCGAGGAGGAACTCTGGGACACGCCGACGGCCGAGGACGACCGGGCGCTGGCCCGCGCGCTCGCCGCGCCGGTGGATACGGAACGGCTGTTCGTCACCTCCGTGCGGGCCCTGGTGAAGTCACTCCTGGAGACGGGGAGTTGACGGTGCGGGCCAGGTGGCGGCAGCACGGCGGCCGGGCCTCGGGTCCGCCGACGGGGCGGGCGGGGGCCGGAGTGTCGGTGGCGGCCCGTATCCTCAATGACCATGCTCGAAGACCGTCCGACCGCAGCGTCCGCAGCCTCCTGGCCGGCCGCGTACCCGAAGGGGTACGCGGTCGTCGACGTGGAGACCACAGGTCTGTCCAGGGACGACCGGATCATCTCCGCTGCCGTCTACCGTCTCGACACGCGCGGCGAGGTCGAGGACCACTGGTACACGCTCGTCAACCCGCAGCGGGACCCGGGTCCGGTGTGGATCCACGGCCTGACCGCAGAGGTGCTCGCCAGGGCACCGCTGTTCCCCGAGGTCGCCGAGGAGTTCGCGGCGCGCCTCGACGGCCGCGTCCTGGTCGCGCACAACGCCGTCTTCGACTGGTCGATGATCGCCCGCGAGTACGCGCGCGCGAAGCGCACGGCGCCGGTGCGGCAGCGGCTGTGCACGATCGCCCTCTCCAAGGAGCTGGGGCTGCCGCTGCGCAACCACAAGCTGGAGTCGCTCGCGGCGCACTTCGGTGTCGTGCAGGAGCACGCGCACCACGCGCTCGACGACGCGCGCGTGCTCGCCGAGGCGTTCCGGCCGAGCCTGCGCCAGGCGGCGGCGCGTAACGTACGGCTGCCGCTCCTGGAGTGCAGGCCGCTGACGGAGTGGGCCGAGGGGCCGGGCCGCGGCGCGGTGCCGCATCAGCCGCAGTCGTCGTACCGGGGCGGGGGCGGCACCTGGCGGCCCTCGCGCAAGCGCCCGCCGTGCCCCTACCCGAACCCGGGGCGGTACGAGCCGGGGGCACCGCTCAAGCAGGGCATGCGGGTGGCGTTCTCCGGGGACACGTCGGTCGAGCGGGAGCTGCTCGAGGACCGGGCGGTCGAGGCGGGCCTGCACGTGGCGACGAGCCTGTCCCGGCTGACCAGTCTGCTGGTGACCAACGACCCGGACTCGTACACGTCGAAGGCCGTGAAGGCCAGACAGTTCGGCACGCCGGTCGTGGACGAGGCGGCCTTCGGCCAGCTGTTGCAGCACGTGGCGCCCGCCGACGCCGGCTGAGGCACGGGCGCGGGAACAGGGACAGGACCAAAGGCGGGGACGGGACGGCAGACGGGTGATTGCCCGGCGATTCGTCCCGCGCCCGCTCGCCCGGCGGGGGCCCGGACGCCCACCCTGTGGCGCATGGCACGTTGTGAGGTCTGCGGAAACGATTACGGCATGTCCTTCGAGGTGCACGCGCAGGGCGCGGTGCACGTCTTCGACTGCTTCTCCTGCGCCATCCACCGCATGGCGCCCATCTGCGAGCACTGCCGGTGCCGCATCATCGGCCAGGGCGTCGACGTCGACGGCCACTGGTACTGCGGGGCGCACTGCTCCCGCGCGGAGGGGAAGGTGGGCATCGTCGACAACGTCTGAACGAACCCGAGCCGCGTCACCGCGCCTTTTCCGCCCCTTCCGCCCCTTCCGGCCCCTGACGGGACCCACTCGTCGGGGGCCGAGTCGCGCCGAGTACCGTCGTCGTCGTGTACCGCAGCATCCTGTTGACCCGGCAGTGGGTGATCGTCACCCTGATCGCCCTCCTCCTCATCCCCACGATGATCCGCCTGGGCATCTGGCAGATGCACCGCTACGAGGAGCGCTCGGCCAGGAACCAGCTGGTCACCGACGCCCTGTCGAAGAAATCCGTGCCGGTCGAGCGGCTGACCTCGCCCGGACACCATGTGACCAGCAGCGAGCGGTACCGCAGCGTGACCGCGACGGGCCGCTTCGACACCGGCCACGAGGTCGTCGTGCGCCGCCGCACCAACGCCGACGGCGAGGTCGGCTACCACGTACTGACCCCGTTCGTCCTCACGGACGGCAAGGTGGTCCTGGTCAACCGCGGCTGGATCCCGGCGAACGGCCCGAGCCAGACCGCCTTCCCGAAGATCCCGGCCCCGGCCCCCGGCCGGACCACCGTCACCGGGCGGCTCATGCCCGACGAGACGACCGCGGCCAGTGGCATCAAGGACATCAAGGACCTGCCCGACCGCCAGATCATGCTGATCAACAGCGCGCGCGAGGCCGCGCGTCTGCACGCGCGCGTGCTCGGCGGCTACGTCGCGCAGACCGCACCCGAGCCGAAGGGCGACACCCCGGAGCTGATCGGCAGGCCCGGCAAGGAGAACGCGCCGCTGAACTTCGCCTACGCCTACCAGTGGTGGCTGTTCTCCGCCGCCGTGCCGGTCGGCTGGGTGATCATGCTGCGCCGCGAGGCCCGCGACCGCCGCGAGAAGGCGGGACGCGAGGGCGAGGCGGCCGAGGAGACGACCGCGGCGGGCGTGTGACCGCGGCAGGGGTGTGACCGCGGCGGACGCGGACGGGGCAGGATGGACGCCATGGATCTTGGACTGAAGGACCGTGTCTACGTAGTCACCGGCGCCACCCGCGGCCTCGGCAACGCCGCGGCGCGCGCACTGGCCGCCGACGGGGCGAAGGTCGTCGTCACCGGGCGTGACGCGCGCAAGGCCGAGGCCGCCGCGGCCGGGATCGGCGCGGACTCCGCGTACGGCGTCGCGGCGGACAACTCCGACCCGGACACCGCGAGCCGTCTCGTCGCCGCCGCGCGCGAGCGGTTCGGCGGCTTCGACGGGATGCTCATCAGCGTCGGCGGGCCCGCGCCCGGCTTCGTCGCGGACAACACCGACGAGCAGTGGGAGGCCGCGTTCGAGTCGGTGTTCCTCGGGGCGGTGCGGCTCGCCAGGACCGCCGCCGCCGAGCTGGAGGACGGCGGCGTCATCGGGTTCGTGCTCTCCGGGTCCGTGCACGAGCCGATCCCGGGGCTGACCATCTCGAACGGGCTGCGGCCAGGACTCGCCGGTTTCGCCAAGTCCCTCGCAAACGAGCTGGGGCCGCGCGGCATCCGCGTCGTCGGACTGCTGCCGAGCCGTATCGACACCGATCGCGTGCGCGAGCTCGACGGGCTCTCCGCGGACCCGGAGGCCACGCGTGCGGGACACGAGGCCCGGATTCCGCTGCGCCGCTACGGTACGCCGGAGGAGTTCGGCCGCACCGCGGCGTTCATGCTCTCGCCCGCGGCCTCGTACCTGACCGGGGTCATGCTCCCGGTGGACGGCGGGTTCCGTCACGGGTTCTGACCGGGACGCGCCCGGCGGCGCCTAACTCACTCGCTCCGCGCGGTGCTTGACCGCGCGGAGGCGGACTTCCGCGGGGAGGGCCGCCAGGCCGGCCGAGCCGCGCGCCTGGGTCAGCGCCACGTCGGAAAGCTGCCGCAGGGCCTCGCCCGGCTGGGCGTGCGGTTGCAGCGTGAGGCCGATCCGGGCCCGCGGCGTCGAGCGGCGCCCGGTCAGGACGACGCCCGCACGGTCGACTCCGTCCAGCGCCTCCGCGGCCGCGGACAGCACGTTCTCGAGCGCCCTGCCGCGCAGCAGCGCCCCCTCGCCGTCACCGGTGTCGACGAGCACCTCGGTCAGCCGACGCCTGCGCACCTGCGCCACCAGCCACCACAGCGCGAGCAACACGACGACGCCGAGCACGGCGATGACCGTCGGCCACCACCATCCGGCGTCGCGCCAGCGCTGCCGTGCCGCGGTGCTCAACAGCACGTGGTGCCGGCCGTCGTAGACCCACCAGGACGGCGGCTTCACACCGAGCCCCACCGCGAGCACCGAGCCGCCACCCAGCACCAGGACCAGGCCGAGGAGGCCGAGCACGATCCGGTTGACCGTCCTGAGCACGCCGCTCACCCCTTCCGTCCGGGCCGCGCCACACGCACCGAGAGCCGGGGCGGGTGCCCGAGCCCCAGCTGCCTGATCCCTTCGCCGAGCGTGCCGTCGAGGTCCGTCCGTACGTCGTCGAGCGCCCGGAAGTGCGACAGGGCCCGCACCTCTACCTTGGAGCGCTTCACACGGACCCGTACGGACTGCACACCCGCCACCTCCATCGCCCGGTCGCGCAGCACCATCGCCGCGGCGCCGCGGTACAGGCCCGCCCGCACGTCCGCGTCCCCGCCGCGCCGCATCGGCAGGACCGCGCGCAGCCCCGGCGTGATCGCGAGCACGAGCAGCCACGCGCCGAGCGCGACGGCGACGCCCGCGCCCACGAGGACGGCGGTGTCGTCGAGCGGCCGTTTCGCCAGCTCGTCGGCGAGCGTGCGGCGCCACTGCATGGCGGGCCGTCCGGCACGTACGGCCGCGATGTCGTAGAGGAGGATGCCGACGCCGCCGGCCAGCACCAGCGCGGCGATGAACGCCGGGACGCGGCGCACCGACCAGAATCGGGCGGGCGGCGGCCGCTCGCCGTCCAGAGTGGGCGGAGGTTCGTACGAGGCCGAGGAAGCGGACTGGTCGGGCGTTTCGGGCCCGTCGCCCGGCGTGTGCTCGACGACGGGCACGGCTTTCGTGGGCTCGCTCATCGAATCCTCTCCCGGTCGCTCCCGCGCGTGTGCGCCGAGTGCAGCCGCTCCACCTGGACGGCCACCTCCGGAACCTCCATCCCTGCCCACGCCCTTACCCGTTCGGTCACCTGGCGACGCACGGTGCGGCACTGCGCGCCGATGTCGACGGGGTAGTCGAGCTCCAGGCTGATGCGTACGCGCGCGACACCGAACGGGGCACCGGCGCCGTCGTACGAGGTGCCGGCCGCGTGGGGCGGCTGCACGGTCACCGTGGCGTGCGGCGGCGCACCCCCCTCGGGGACGGCGTCCAGCGCCTCACGCGCGGCGTACGCGGCGATCTTCGCGACGACCCGGTCGGCGATCCGGGTCGCGCCGCGGTCGGCGGGCGCGACCTGTGACGCCATCGGTCACCGCCGCCGGTCGCCGCGCACACGGAAGAACTCGCCGGCTTCCAGGTCCCCCTCCAGGAACCGGCCGACGACGAAGCCGACGGCGCCCAGCGCCGCCACCAGCAGGAAGGCCCCGAAGCCGCCGAAGTATCCGGCGAATCCGAGGGCCATCCCGGCGAACAAGCCGATCACGGCCAGATTCATCGTGCGCTCCTCCTGCGTTGCCTGTGCTGCGCGACGGCCGTGGTCACTGGAGCCGTGACTCCGGTTCCTCGTCCTCGTCGTCCGGGAGCTTCACGTCGGTGACGGCGATGTTCACCTCGACGACCTCGAGCCCGGTCATGCGCTCCACGGCCGTGATGACGTTCTCGCGTACGTCACGGGTGGTGTCGGCGATGGAGACGCCGTAGTCGACGACGATCTCCAGGTCGAGCGCCGTCTGTACCTCGCCGACCTCGGCCTTCACGCCGCGCGTGACGGACTTGGCGCCGGAGCCGCCGGGCACGCGGTCGCGCACGGCGCCGAACGTGCGGGACAGGCCGCTGCCCATGGCGTGCACGCCGACCACGTCGCGGGCCGCCATTCCGGCGATCTTCTCGACCACGCCGTCGGCGATGGTGGTGCGCCCCCTGCTGCCTGGATCGCCGCCGCCGCGCTTGGTCACACGGGTCTTGCCCGCGGGCGGCGTGGGCGTGGTCGTCTGGGCCGACGGCTGCTCGGTGTCACTCATCGGGACCGTTCCCTTCAAGTGGTGCGCTGTGGCTGGGATGAGGTCGTCAGGGTCACTGTGCTTCTCTTGCACTGCTGTTTTCGCAGTGCTTCTTCGCCCACAGTAGGCGCCCTTGCGCCATCGCGCGCCCGGGATGAGGCAGCCTGGTGCCATGACGGTTGACCGATGGGCGAAGGCCGTACGGGACCAGGTGGCGCTCGGCAGGCTGCTGCCGCTGGGCGGCCCCGCGGACGGCGCGTGGATCACGGAACCGGCGGCGCGGGCCGCGTTGCGGCGCGCGGTGTCCGGGGTGCGCGGCGTGCGGCTCGGCGGGCTGCGCCTCACGCTCGCGGATCCCGAGGAGGGTCACGAGTCCGGGGTGCCTGCCCCGCCGAGCGCGCTGCCGCCGGGCCCGTTGCGGCTCACCGCGGACTGCGCGGCGACGGCGGACGAGCCGTTGCCCGTGGCGGTGGACCGGCTGAGGGCGGCGCTGGCCGGGGCGGCGCGGGAGCGGCTCGGCCTGGTGGTGCCGGAGGTGGACCTCACAGTGACGGAACTGCTCGACACGGCCGGCGCCGGGGAAGCCGGGGCCGAGCCGGAGCCGGCGGACGGCGCGGCGGACCGTGCGACGGACGGCGCGACGGGCGGTGCGGCGGCGTCCTCACCGGCGGGGG
>NZ_JAPHNL010000065.1 GCF_026274175.1 Streptomyces beihaiensis | reverse complement strand
GGGCCGCACAGCCCGCGCGGAACGCCCCGGCCGCCCCGGCCGCACTGGCCGCACGGCCACAGTCATGGACCGCAGCCTGCGCTATGTGTGGCGCGATCCGAAGACGAAGGCGGCCTGGGTCACGTCCCTGGCCATCGGCCTGATCGTCCCGGTCTTCAACGCCCTCCAGGGCACCGGCTCCGTCTACTTCGCGTGCTTCGCCTCGGGGATGCTCGGCATCCAGATGTACAACCAGTTCGGCCAGGACACCTCGGCGTTCTGGATAGTGGCGACGACGATCGCCTCACCCAGGGACGCCTACGACGAGCTGCGCGCCCGCGCCCTGGCCCTGCTCCTCGTCACACTGCCCTACGCGACGCTGGTCACGGTCGTCACGACCGCGATGCTGCACGCCTGGGCGGACCTGCCCGAGGTGCTCGGCCTCTCCTTCGCCCTGCTCGGCGCGATGCTGGCCACCGGGGCGTGGACCTCGGCACGGTTCCCGTACTCGATCCCGCAGGAGGGCTACAAGAACGTGGTGCCGGGGCAGGCGGGGCTGGCCTGGATCTCGATCTTCGGGGGCATGGTGGCGGCGGCCCTGATCTGCTCCCCGGTCCTGGCCCTGACGATCACGCTCCACGCGGCGCAGGGCGCGTCGGTCTTCACCTGGACGGTCCTGCCGATCGGCACGGCGTACGGCGCGGGCACGGCGTTCCTCGGCCTCCGCCTCGCCGCCCCGCGCACGGCGGCCCGTCTGCCGGAGATCCTGGCGGCGGTCAGCAAGGGGTGAGAAGGGGCCCGCGGACAAGGGCCCGGAAAGCAGACGACCCGCGAGCCGTGGTTCCTCCCGTACGAGACGGTCGGAAGCCGGCCGGACGTACCGGCGGCTCGCGGGTCGGGTGACTGCTGGGAATTGGGCCGACTGCACGCAAGATCGCGTGCTGGTCCGGCGCCGAATTCGAGATGCGACGTCGGGCCGCTAGCCCGCAGTCACCTCACGCGTCCGGTTGTCATACATGTGCCGAACCACCTCCCTTCTCGTGTGCTCGTAACTCTAGGCTCGCCCGGCATCCCGTTCAACGGCTTTTTCCCCGGATGCGGGGACGGACCGTGACGGAGGCATGCTGGAGGTACGGGCCCTGGGGATTCCGTGAAGTTGACCGAAGTACCTGTGGGATGCGTCACGTTCGAGTTGAATGATCTGGAGCGGAACGCGCAGTCGAAGGTGAACTGTGCGGGAATTGTCATGCCGTCACAGCCTGCAGGGGGTGCCAGGTGAGTGCTTCCCGGCGTAGGGGGACCACCGACGCGGTCGGACCCGACGAGCCCGAGCCGGACGGGGCCGATCTCCTGGCCGCGCTGCTCGACGGGATGGACGCGGCCCTGTGCGCCTTCGACGCCGAAGGGGTCGTGACCCATTGGAACCGGGAGGCCGAGCGGATTCTCGGCTGGTCGGCGGCGGAGGCCGTGGGGCGGCAGGGGTTCGCGGGCTGGGCGGTACGGCCGGCCGACGCGCAGGAGGTCCAGGAGCGGCTGCTTTCCGCCATGCACGCGCACGGGCGGCAGGTGCACGAGTTCGCGCTGCTGACCAAGGACGGCGGCCGGGTGCTCGTACGGACCCAGTCGGCGGCCGTGCGCGGGCCCGGCGGGGAGCCCGCCGGGGTGTACTGCGCGTTCAGCGAGGTGCACGCGCAGATCGATCTGGAGCGGTCGATCGCGCTGAGCGAGGCCCTGTTCGAGGATGCGAGCTGGGGCGTCGTGCTGGTCGACGCCGACCTGCGGCCCGCCGTCGTCAACGCGCGGGCCGCCGCGATGTTCGGCTCCGGGCGTTCGGCCGTGCTCGGGCGGCCGCTGGGGGATCTGGTCTCCCAGGGCGCGGAGGAGCTGGAGGGGGCCCTGGCGCATGTGCTCGCCGAAGGGGCGCCCACGCCGATCGAGGTGTGGGTGACCGTGCGGCGGCCCGGCGCTGAGGGCGAGCGCCGGTGCTGGCGCAGTGGGTTCGTGCGGCTCGCGTCACCGCTCGCCGAGGAGCCGGTGCCGTTGGGCGTCGGATGGCTGTTCCAGGACATCACCGAGGCGAAGCGGACCGAGCAGGAGGCGACACGGCTGCGCTTCAGGACGCAGCAGCTGCACCGCGCCGCGCGGGCGGCCGCCGAGTGCGAGGACCCCGGCGAGGCGGCGGCGCTGCACATGGACTTCGCGCTGGCCGGTTTCGCCGATCACGCCCTGCTCGACCTGCTGGCGGAGGAGGAACCGCCACGGCTGGTGCGGTCCGCGGCCTCTCCCTCCGGTGAGCCGGGGTCCGGCCTGCTCCCGCTGCGCGGCGCGCTGCCGCTGCGGTACGCGGAGGGGCATCCGGCGTTGCAGTGCGTGCAGCGGGCGGGGTCGGTGCGGGCCTCCGCGCCCGGGGCCGGTGCGGACGGTGGTGCGGGCGGGGCCGGTGGGGCGTGGGCGACGGCTCTGCAGTGGCCCGAGGGGACCGTGTACGGGCTGTGCGCGGTGCTGCGCAGCCGGGGGCGGACGCTGGGCGTCGTGACGTTCGCGCGGGGCGCGGGGCGGGGCCGGTTCGAGCAGGCGGACCTGGTGTACGCGGAGAGCGTGGCGGCTCGGATCGCCACGGCGGTGGACCTGTCGGGCGCCTGCACCTAGGTCGCGCCGGTGCTGCCGGTCGGCGGCGCTGGTCGGTCAGCCGGTCAGCCGGTCAGCCGGTCGGCGGCGCCGGTCAGTGCCGCCGGTGCGCGGTACCGTAGCCGCGGTGGAGGTAGAAGATCCGGTCGCCGTACTCGTCGAAGACCTTGGCGTTCCAGTCGTGGCCGCCGTCGATGTTGCCCGAGCGCAGCATGGGGGGCTCGATGCCGCGGTCGGCCAGGTCGGCCGTGCAGTCGGCGAGCATCGCCTGGACCAGGGCGCTGGTGGTGACCGTGGAGGCGGGGGCGAAGGGGGCCGCCACGCCCTCGTAGGTGAGTTCCGCGTCACCGACGCCGATCTTGGAGTCGAGGACGACGTCGCAGTGGTCCTTGAGGTACGTGCCCGACGCGTGCCGGGACCTCGGGGCGTCGGGGCCGGTCGCGTAGGCGAGTGAGGTCACGCCGATGACCTTGAGGCCGAGCGCGCGGGCGTTGAGCGCCATCTCGACGGGCAGGACGTTCCGTCCGGACAGGGAGATGATCACGAGCGCGTCACCGGCCCGTACGCGGCTGGAGTCGAGGACGGCCGCGGCGAGCCCGTCGACCCGTTCCAGCGCGGAGCCGAGCGTGGCGGGGACGACGTCGACGCCGACGGCGCCGGGCACCGCGAGGAGGTTCATCAGGGCGAGGCCGCCGGCCCGGTAGACGATGTCCTGGGCGGCGAGCGAGGAGTGCCCCGCGCCGAAGGCGAAGAGGCGGCCGCCGTCGGCGACGGTGTCGGCGAGCAGCGCTCCGGCGGCGGCGATGTTCCCCGTCTCCTCGTCGCGCACCCGTTCGAGGAGGCCGATCGCGGCGTCGAGGTACTGCGCGGCCAGCTTGCTCTCGCTCATCGGCGGGACCCCTCGTGTGCTCGGCGTGCGTGTCGCGGATCACGGTGCGGTCTGGACCATAGCCGTGTCAATACGGTCTCGGAGGGTCACGTGGCGGCGCGGGGCCGTGGTTTCCCCGGCACGGCACGGTTGTCAGTGGGATGCGTCAGAATTGGGGACAGGGCCGACGCACGGGCGACGCGGCGAGCCGGAGGGCGGCGCCGCGGAGCCGGAGAGCTACACAGCTACACGAGGGGCACGTATGTCCGGACTGATCGACACGACGGAGATGTACCTCCGCACCATCCTCGAGCTGGAGGAGGAAGGTGTGGTCCCCATGCGCGCCCGGATCGCCGAGCGGCTCGACCAGAGCGGGCCGACCGTCAGCCAGACCGTGGCGCGGATGGAGCGGGACGGCCTGGTGGCCGTGGCCGCCGACCGCCATCTGGAGCTGACGGAGGAGGGCCGCCGTCTGGCGACCCGTGTGATGCGCAAGCACCGGCTCGCCGAGTGTCTGCTCGTCGACGTGATCGGGCTGGAGTGGGAGCAGGTGCACGCCGAGGCGTGCCGCTGGGAGCACGTGATGAGCGAGGCCGTCGAGCGTCGCGTCCTTGAGCTGCTCCGGCACCCGACGGAGTCTCCGTACGGGAACCCGATCCCGGGCCTTGAGGAGCTGGGCGAGAAGGACGGGGCGGACCCGTTCCTCGACGAGGGCATGGTGTCGCTGTCGGACCTGGACGCCGGCCCCGACGGCAAGACGGTCGTGGTGCGGCGGATCGGCGAGCCCATCCAGACGGACGCACAGCTGATGTACACGCTGCGGCGGGCCGGGGTGCAGCCGGGTGCGGTGGTGAGCGTGACGCAGTCGCCGGGCGGTGTGCTGGTGGGCAGCAGCGGTGAGGCCGCGGAGCTGGAGTCGGACATCGCGTCGCACGTGTTCGTGGCCAAGCGCTGACCCTCGGCGCCGCAGGGGGCGGGTATGGATCGGGGGCGCCATGTCACGGATCGGGCCCTGCGCGCGGAGGGCCCCGGCGCCTTGCGGCGCCGGGGCCTGTCCTCCCCTGTGCTGACCCGGAGCCCCGAGCTCTCAGGGTCATTCCCCTCGGACCGTTTTCCCCGAGCGGTCCGTCCCCCGTTGAAGAGATCCCCTCGGCTGCGCGTGTCATTCCTTGAGCGATGTCACTCGAAGGAGGGGTGTTGCGGGAGAGAACCCCGCTTTCGAAAACAGGTTCGATAACGTGACCGGGTACGCACGGGCACGACCCGAGCACAAGGGGGTGCAGGGCCTATGGCACGGCGCATCGACGTGACCGGGGCAGGCGGGGTCCGCCTGGCCGCCTGGGAGTTCGCCGACCCGCCCAAGACGGGCGAGGACGGGCGGCGGCCCCCGGGGATCCTGTTGCTGCACGGTCTGATGGGCCGTGCGTCCCACTGGGCGGACACCGCCCGCTGGCTCGCCCAGCGGCACCGGGCCGTCGCCCTCGACCAGCGCGGTCACGGCCGCAGCGACAAACCGGCCGAGGGCCCCTACGACCGGGAGGCGTACGTGCGGGACGCGGAGGCCGCGCTGATCCAGCTGGGCCTCGCCCCCGCCGTCCTCGTCGGCCACTCCATGGGCGCGCTCACCGCCTGGCAGCTGGCGGCACGACGTCCCGATCTCGTGTGCGGGCTCGTCATCTGCGACATGCGGGCGTCCGCGCTCGGAGCCGCGTCGCAGCGCGAGTGGGAGGACTGGTTCAAGGCGTGGCCGCTGCCGTTCGCGACGCTCGCGGACGTACGCAAGTGGTTCGGCGAGGACGACCCCTGGGTGGAGCGGCCGAGCCCCTCGCGCGGCGAGTTCTACGCGGAGGTGATGGCCGAGTCGGCGGACGGCTGGCGGCCGGTGTTCTCGCCGCGGCAGATGCTCCAGGCCCGGTCGACGTGGGTGCACGACGCGCACTGGGACGAGCTGGCCCAGGTGCGCTGCCCGACGCTGGTGGTGCGCGGGCTCGACGGGGAGCTGGGGCGCGCGGAGGCCCAGGAGATGGTCCGGGTCCTGGCCCAGGGCGTGTACGCGGAGGTGGACGGAGCCGGGCACCTGGTCCACCACGACCGGCCCGGCGCCTGGCGGGAGCGGGTCGAGCCGTTCCTGACCGGGGTGCTCACGCCGCCCTGAGGGCGCGGGCCCGGCGGTGCCGCTCCCGGCGCCCCGAGGCGTCCGCCCTCAGGGGCTCAGCCGCTCGGTTCTCCAGGGGCCCCCGTGGTGCGCCCGCACATACCTCAGGCGGTCGTGCAGGCGGTTGGCCCTGCCCTGCCAGAACTCGATCTGGTGCGGGGTGACACGGTAGCCGCCCCAGTGCGGCGGGACCGGGACCTGGGCGTCCTGCGGGTAGCGGCGGGTCAGTTCCTCGTAGCTCGCGTCCAGTTCGGCGCGGGAGGCGATCACCGTGGACTGGGCGCTGGCCCACGCGCCGAGCTGGGAGCCGTGCGGGCGCGACCTGAAGTACGCGGTGGTCTCCTCGCGCGAGGTACGGACCGCCGTGCCCGTGACGATCACCTGGCGGCTCATCGCGTGCCACGGGAAGAGCAGCGCGACGTTCGGGTTGGCCGCCAGGTCGCGGGCTTTGCGGGAGCCGTAGTTGGTGTAGAAGACGAACCCGCCGTCCGCCCCCGCGCCCCCGTCGGAGCCGTCGCCCCCGTCGGACCTGTCGGACCTGTCAGACCTGTCGACCCCGGTCCCGTACCACTTCAGGAGCACCGTGCGTGAGCTCGGGCGGCCCTCGGCGTCGGCGGTGGAGACCACCATCGCGTTCGGCTCCGAGAGCGGGGAGCCGGGCGCCGCCGCCTCCCGGAACCAGCGCGCGAACTGCTCCATGGGGTGCGGGGCCAGGTCGGATTCGAGGAGCCCCGCGTCGCCGTCCGCTCCGTACGCCTCCCGCATGGCGTAGAGGTCGGGGGCCGGGGCGTGCGAGGCCGGGGCGTCACGGTCGTCGTGGTCGTTCACGGCGCCCCATCCTGCCGTACACCCCCTGTCGCACGTGGACCGGATGCCACGAACGGGCGCCCGCAGGGTGAACCATGGCACTCAGTGCCGCTACCTCTCGCCTTCTGTGGCACCGAAGGCTATGGTCCAGAAACCGCACTCGTTACCCGCCAGTTAACCGTCCGCGCGTGCAGAGGAGCCGCCTGATGTCCGACCTCGCCCCCGGCCCCGACCCCTCCTTCGTACCCGGTCTCGAAGGTGTCGTCGCGTTCGAGACGGAGATCGCCGAACCGGACAAGGCCGGCGGCTCCCTGCGCTACCGCGGCGTCGACATCGAGGAGCTGGTCGGCCACGTCTCGTTCGGCAACGTGTGGGGGCTGCTCGTCGACGGCGCCTTCGACCCGGGCCTGCCGCCCGCCGAGCCGTTCCCGATCCCCGTCCACTCCGGCGACATCCGCGTCGACGTCCAGTCCGCGCTCGCCATGCTCGCCCCCGTGTGGGGCCTGAAACCGCTGCTCGACATCGACGTCGAGCAGGCCCGCGACGACCTGGCCCGCGCCGCCGTCATGGCCCTCTCCTACGTCGCGCAGTCCGCGCGCGGGCAGGGCCGGCCGATGGTGCCGCAGCGCGAGATCGACAAGGCGCGGACCATCGTCGAGCGGTTCATGATCCGCTGGCGCGGGGAGCCCGACCCCAAGCATGTCGCGGCCGTCGACGCGTACTGGACGTCCGCCGCCGAGCACGGGATGAACGCGTCCACGTTCACCGCACGCGTCATCGCCTCCACCGGAGCCGACGTCTCCGCCGCGCTCTCGGGTGCGGTGGGCGCCATGTCCGGGCCGCTGCACGGCGGCGCGCCCTCCCGTGTCCTCGGCATGATCGAGGAGATCGAGCGGACCGGGGACGCGGAGGCGTACGTGAAGCGGGCCCTCGACAAGGGCGAGCGGCTCATGGGCTTCGGCCACCGCGTCTACCGGGCCGAGGACCCCCGTGCGCGCGTGCTGCGCCGCACCGCGCGGGAGCTCGGCGCGCCGCGCTTCGAGGTCGCGGAGGCGCTGGAGAAGGCGGCGCTCGCGGAGCTGCACGCGCGGCGGCCGGATCGGGTGCTGGCCACGAACGTGGAGTTCTGGGCGGCCATCATGCTGGACTTCGCGGAGGTGCCCGCGCACATGTTCACGTCCATGTTCACGTGCGCGCGTACCGCCGGGTGGAGCGCGCACATTCTTGAGCAGAAGCGGACGGGACGGCTCGTCCGGCCGTCGGCCCGGTACGTGGGGCCGCCGTCGCGGAGCCTGCGCGAGATCGACGGTTACGCGGACATCTCCCAGTAGACCCGAAAAGCCCGTACGCAGGCGGCCACGGTGAGGACGACGTCCGTCCCGTGGCCGCGCCCGCTCACAGTTTGCCCGCCATGTGCAGGACCCGGTGCCCGCCGAGTCGCCGCGCGACCTCGCTCACGAACGCGTCGGTCAGCCGTGGCCAGTTCCAGAACTCCAGGCCGAGGTGGGCGAGGGCGAAGCAGTCGTCCTCCCACTGCCATTCACGCAACGGGACCCCGGCCGCGCAACCGGGGCACGTCACGTCGGCCGCGCCGGTGCGGTACCAGAGCCCCACCGCGTCGGAGAACGGCGACCACACGTCCTCCAACGGCTCCCAGCGCTCGTCCAGCAGCCGTATGCGCAGCGCGCAGCGCGGGCAGGTGACGGACCGCGCCTCGCCCTGACCGCAGTCGAACACGGCACGGCCCCTGCGTACCGCGAGGCCACAGGTCCACAGCCGCTTCCAGTCCTCCGACCGGGTGGGCTCGACGACTTCCTCGACGCGTGGTCCCGGCCGGTGGCCGCGGTCGGCGCTGAGCACGCAGTCGTCCTCCTCGGCCACGATCACGCCGCGCTCGATCAGCCACCGCTCGACGTCGGCGCCGAGCCGAGCGGCATCCTCCTCCGTCGCGTCCACGTCCACGATCCGCTGGAACCAGTCACCCATGCCGGACCCCCGACCGCCTTTCGTGCGCCATCAGTCCAGTACCCGGTCCACGATGTCCGCCCACTCGGCGACGACCCGGTCGCGGCGCGCCGCGTCGTCCGTGAGCAGGTTGGCCAGGCCCAGGCCGCGGGCCATGTCCAGGAGGCCCTGGACCGTTTCCCGGACGCCGGGGCGCGACTCGTCGGCGCCGAGCAGCCGCACCGCTATCCGGTGGGTCTCGCGGCCCACCCTGGCCTCCAGCTCGGTCACCCGCTCGCCGAGCTGCGGCTCGTTCGACGCGGCCACCCACAGGTGCAGCGCCGCGCGGAACAACGGGCCGGTGTAGAGGTCGACGAGCGCGGCGACCGCCTGGGCCCGGCCCTCGGGGCGCAGGGCGCGCAGCGCCTCGGAGCGTTCCTCCGCCACGTACTCCACGGCCGCCGTGAACAGGTCCTCGCGGGTCGGGAAGTGGTGCTGTGTCGCGCCCCGCGAGACCCCGGCGTGTTCGGCGACCACGGCGACGGTGGAGCCGGACCAGCCGCGTTCGGCCAGGCACGCCACCGCCGACTGGAGGAGCTTTTGCCGGGTCGCGCGCGAGCGGTCCTGTTTGGGTGGGGTCACAACGCCCATGCGGGGTCCCGTCGTTCGAGGAAGGCCGTCATGCCCTCGCGGGCCTGCGCGGAGCCGAAGAGCCGCGCCGACAGCGCCGTCAGCGCCCGCGCGTCCCGGTCGAAGGTCTCCAGGACCTTAACCGTGAGCAGTCTCTTCGTCTCGGCGAGGGCCTGGGGCGAGGCCGCCCGCAGTCCGGCGAGGACCGGGGCGAGCTCCTCGTCGACGTCCGCGCCCGCCGCCGTGACCAGGCCGATACGGGCGGCCTCCGCCGCGTCGAACCGCTCCCCGGTCAGGTAGTAGCGGGCGACCGCGCGGGGGTCGAGGCGGGGCAGCAGCGGCAGCGAGATCACCGCCGGGGCCACTCCGATCCGCACCTCCGTGAAGGCGTACGTGGACGTGTGCGAGGCCACCGCGATGTCGCACGCCCCGAGCAGGCCGAGGCCGCCCGCCCGTACGTGGCCGTCGACGCGGGCCACCACCGGCTTGGGCAGCTCGACGATCCGGCGGAGCAGGCCCACCAGGGCGTCGGGGTCGGGCGGGTCGCGCAGGTCGGCGCCCGCGCAGAACGTCGACCCGGTGTGGGTGAGGACGACCGCCCGTACGTCGTCGTCCCGCTCCGCGCGGCCGAGTTCCGCCGCGAGCCCGTCGACCAGCGCCGACGAGAGGGCGTTGCGGCGCTCGGGCGCGTCGAGGGCGAGGGTGGTGACGCCTCGGGTGTGCGTGGTGCGGACGGGCGGGGCCTGGGGCGGGTCGGCGGGCATGCGGGCTCCTTCGACGCGAGGGAACGGGCTCAGTACGACTTGGGCAGGCCCAGCGTCTGGTGGGAGACGTAGTTGAGGATCATCTCCCGGCTGACCGGCGCGATCCGCGCCACCCGCGACCCGGTGATGAGCGAGGCGAGGCCGAACTCGCGGGTGAGGCCGTTGCCGCCGAGCGTGTGCACGGACTGGTCGACGGCGCGCACGCACGCCTCGGCGGCGGCGTACTTCGCCATGTTCGCCGCCTCTCCGGCGCCGACGTCGTCTCCGTCGTCGTAGAGCCGCGCCGCCTTCTGCATCATCAGGCGGGCCAGCTCCAGTTCGATGTGGGCCTGGGCGAGCGGGTGGGCGATGGCCTGGTGGGCGCCGATGGCGTCCTTCCACACGGTGCGCTCGCGCGCGTACGCGACCGCGCGGGCGACGGCGTACCGGCCCATGCCGATCGCGAACGCGGCCGTCATGATGCGCTCGGGGTTGAGCCCGGCGAAGAGCTGGAGCAGACCCGCGTCCTCGTCGCCGACGAGCGCGTCGGCGGGCAGCCGCACGTCGTCGAACGTCAGCTCGAACTGCTTCTCCGGTGCTTGCAGCTCCATGTCGATCCGGCGGCGCCCGAAGCCGGGGGTGTCGCGCGCCACGATGAACAGGCACGGCTTGAGGCGGCCGGTGCGCGCGTCGGAGGTGCGGCCGACGATGAGCGTCGCGTCGGCGATGTCGACGCCGGAGACGAACACCTTGCGGCCGGACAGCAGCCACGTGCCGTCGTCGTCCTTGCGGGCGGTGGTCGTGATGCGGTGCGAGTTGGAGCCCGCGTCCGGTTCGGTGATGCCGAAGGCCATGGTGCGGCTGCCGTCGGCGAGGCCGGGCAGCCAGGCGCGCTTCTGCTCCTTCGTGCCGAACCGGGAGATCACGGTGCCGCAGATGGCGGGCGAGACGACCATCATGAGCAGCGGCGAGCCGGCCGCCCCCAATTCCTCCAGAACGATGGAGAGTTCGGATATCCCGCAGCCTCCTCCGCCGTACTCCTCCGGCAGGTTCACGCCGAGGTAGCCGAGCTTGGCCGCCTCTGACCACAGTTCCTCCGGGTGGCCTTCGGCGCCGGTCACGCGGGTCATGTAGTCGCGGCCGTAGCGCTTGCCGAGTGCGGCGACGGCGGCGCGCAGGGCCTGGTGCTCTTCGGTTTCGAGGACGGGAGCGTTCACGACGGTTCCTCCTGTGCGACCTGTACGACGGCGAGCAGGGCGCCGACCTCGACCTGGCGGCCGACGGCGGCGTGCAGAGCGGTGAGCGTTCCGGAGGCGGGAGCGCAGATGCGGTGCTCCATCTTCATCGCCTCCAGCCAGATCAACGGCTGCCCGGCGGTGACGGCGGCGCCCTCGGCGAGCCCCTCGGCCACGCGGACGACGGTGCCGGGCATGGGCGCGAGCAGCGAGCCGGGGGTCTGCTGGTCGCTCGGGTCGGTGAACCGGGGCAGGGCGGTGAGGGCGACGTCGTTGACGTAGACCTGGTCGCCTCCGCCGCCCCGGCCGGCGTAGGTGGTGACCTTGAACTTCCGCTGTACGCCGCCGACTTCGAGGACGACGAGGTGGGGCGCGGCGCGTACGACCCGGACGCCGTCGGCGGCGAGCCCGGCGCGCGTGTGCCGGTAGCGGACCTCGTGCTCGGTGCCGTCGGGTTCGGTGCGGTAGCGCCTGGCGTGGGGCTGGGAGGGGACGTTGCGGAAGCCGCCGAAGCGGCGGTCGCCGCCCCCTGCCGCCTGGGCGAGGGCGGCGGCCAGCGGCGCGTGGGGGTCCGGTTCCGGGGCGGTCAGCTCGGCGAGATGGCGCTCGTAGAACCCGGTGTCCATGCGGCCGTCCGTGAACTCGGGGTGGCGCAGCGAGCGGACGAGCAGGTCACGGTTGGTGACCGGGCCGTGCACCTCGGCGCGCTCCAGGGCCCCGGCGAGTGTGCGCACGGCGGCGGCGCGGGTGGGCGCGTGGGCGACGACCTTGGCGAGCATGGCGTCGTAGTGGACGCCGATGGTGTCGCCGTCGGTGTAGCCGGTGTCGAGACGGACGGAGCCCGCCGCGCCGGGCACGCCCTGCCCGCCCCGCGCGCCGCCCGGCACGTCGAGCCGGTGCAGGGTGCCGGTCTGCGGGGCGAAGCCGGCGGCCGGGTCCTCGGCGTAGAGGCGGGCCTCGACGGCGTGGCCGCGCGGCGCCGGGGGTTCGGGGGCCAGCCGCTCCCCCTCGGCGACGCGCAGTTGCAGCGCGACGAGGTCGATGCCGAACACGGCCTCGGTGACAGGGTGTTCGACCTGGAGCCGGGTGTTCATCTCCAGGAAGTGCGCCCGCTCGCCGGCGACGAGGAACTCGACGGTTCCGGCGCCGACGTAGCCGGTGGCCCGCACGGCGCGCCCCGCCATCTCGTACAGGACATCTGATACACCGGGCGTCAGATACGGTGCCGGCGCCTCCTCCACCACCTTCTGGTGCCGCCGCTGCAGCGAGCAGTCCCGCGTCCCGAGCAGCCACACGGTGCCGTGCGTGTCGGCGAGGACCTGCACCTCGACGTGGCGCCCGCCTTCCACGTAGGGCTCGGCGAACACCGTCCCGTCACCGAACGCGGACAGCGCCTCGGCCCGCGCGGCCGCCACCTCCCCACCGAGAGCGTCGAGTTCGCGCACGATCCGCATCCCGCGCCCGCCGCCCCCGGCGGCGGCCTTCACGAGCACCGGCAGATCCGCCTCGGTCACGGCGTTGGCGCTCAGTGCCGCGACGCCCATCAGCTCCTTGGCGCGCGTCTTCGACGCCATCGCCTCGATCGCCTCGGGCGGCGGCCCGATCCAGGTGAGGCCCGCGTCGGTGACGGCGCGCGCGAAGTCGGCGTTCTCGGAGAGGAACCCGTACCCCGGGTGCACGGCGTCGGCCCCGGCGTCCAGGGCGGCCTTCACGATCAGGTCGGCGCGCAGGTAGGTGTCGGCGGGCGTGGCGCCCGGAAGGCGTACCGCGAGGTCGGCCTCGCGTACGTGCAGGGCGTCCGCGTCGGGGTCGGAGTGCACGGCGACCGTGCGGATGCCGAGGTCGCGGCAGGTGCGGAAGACGCGGCAGGCGATCTCGCCGCGGTTGGCCACAAGAACACTGGTGAGCAGAGTCATCGGAGGTCACATCCTGAAGACGCCGAAGCCGCCGCGGGCGCCCTCGTACGGTGCGGTGTGGATCGCGGACAGGCAGATACCGAGGACGGTGCGGGTGTCGCGGGGGTCGATGACGCCGTCGTCGTACAGGCGCCCGGACAGGAACATCGGCAGCGACTCGGCCTCGATCTGCTGCTCGACCATGGCGCGGAGCCCGGCGTCGGCCTCCTCGTCGTACGGCCGCCCCTTGGCCGCGGCGGACTGGCGGGCGACGATCGACAGGACGCCCGCGAGCTGCTGCGGCCCCATCACGGCGGACTTGGCGCTGGGCCACGCGAACAGGAAGCGGGGGTCGTAGGCGCGCCCGCACATGCCGTAGTGCCCGGCGCCGTACGAGGCGCCCATGAGGACGGAGAGGTGCGGCACGCGCGAGTTGGCGACGGCGTTGATCATCATCGAGCCGTGTTTGATGATGCCGCCCTGCTCGTACTCCTTGCCGACCATGTAGCCGGTGGTGTTGTGGAGGAAGAGCAGCGGGATGTCGCGCTGGTTGGCGAGCTGGATGAACTGGGCGGCCTTCTGCGACTCCTCGCTGAACAGCACGCCCCGGGCGTTGGCGAGGATGCCGACGGGGTAGCCGTGGAGGGCGGCCCAGCCGGTGACGAGGCTCGGCCCGTACAGGGGCTTGAACGCGTCGAAGTCGGAGCCGTCGACGATCCGGGCGATCACCTCGCGCGGGTCGAAGGGCACCTTCAGATCCTCCGGGACGATCCCGAGCAGTTCCTCGGGGTCGTACACGGGGGCGGGGGCCAGGGCCGGGGCGGGGACCGGATCGGCGTACGCCTTGCGGTGGTTGAGGCGGGCGACGACACGCCGCGCCTGCCGGATGGCGTCCTGTTCGTCGAGGGCGAAGTAGTCGGCGAGCCCGGAGGTGCGGGCGTGCATCTCGGCGCCGCCGAGCGACTCGTCGTCGCTCTCCTCGCCGGTGGCCATCTTCACCAGCGGCGGCCCGCCGAGGAAGACCTTGGCCCGCTCCTTGACCATGATCACGTGGTCGGACATGCCGGGGATGTACGCGCCTCCGGCGGTGGAGTTGCCGAAGACGACGGCGACGGTGGGGATTCCGGCGGCCGAGAGCCGGGTGATGTCGCGGAAGATCCCGCCGCCCGGGATGAAGATCTCCTTCTGCGACGGCAGGTCGGCGCCGCCTGACTCGACGAGCGAGACGCAGGGCAGACGGTTGGCGTACGCGATCTCGTTGGCCCGCAGCGCCTTCTTCAGGGACCACGGGTTGCTGGCCCCGCCGCGCACGGTCGGGTCGTTGGCGGTGACCAGGCACTCCACGCCCTCCACCACCCCGATGCCGGTGACGAGCGAGGCGCCGACCGTGTACTCGGGGGAGGCGCTGCCCCAGGCGGCGAGCGGCGACAGTTCGAGGAACGGGGTGTCCGGGTCGAGGAGCAGCTCGATGCGCTCGCGGGCGAGCAGCTTGCCGCGCTCGCGGTGCCGTTGCACGTACTTCTCGCCGCCGCCCGCGACGGCCTTGGCGTGTTCGGCGTCGAGGGCGGCGAGCTTGTCGAGGAGGGCGGCGCGGTGGGCGGCGTAGTCGTCGGACCGGGTGTCCAGGGCGCTGGCCAGGACGGTCAAAGGAGTGCCTCCGGTATGTCGAGGTGGCGGGAGCGCAGCCATTCGCCGAGGGCCTTGGCCTGCGGGTCGAACCTCGCCTGCGCGGCGACGCCCTCGCCGAGGATGCCTTCGACGGTGAAGTTCAGGGCGCGCAGATGCGGCAGCACGTGGCGGGTGACGGTCAAGTCGGCGCTCTCCGGCAGCAGTTCCCTGATCCGGTCGACCGTGAGGGTGTGGGCGAGCCAGCGCCAGGCGTCGCCGCTCAGCGCCCAGACGCCGACGTTGGCGTCGCCGCCCTTGTCGCCGCTGCGGGCGCCGGCGACGAG
>NZ_JAPHNL010000064.1 GCF_026274175.1 Streptomyces beihaiensis | reverse complement strand
AGGTCGGACGGCGCCTGCGGCTCCACCGGCGCGTGCCCCGGCAGCGCGACACCCGGACCGGCCCCCTGGCGCTCGGCCGGGCTGATCGGCAGCAGCTTGCGGCGGTCGCGTGGGGCGTGCGCCTCCACGCTGCCGCCCGCGAGGATGGTCCGCAGGCGGCCGGAGATGTCCTCGTAGTCGTCGAAGCCGAGCACGCCGTCGGCCTCGGGCAGCGCCTCGGCAAGCTCCTTGCCGTACCGCTCGGCCATGCAGCCGACGGCGACGACGGCCTGCGTGCGGCCATGGCCCTTGAGGTCATTGGCCTCGAGCAGGGCGTCGACGGAGTCCTTCTTCGCGGCCTCGACGAAACCACAGGTGTTGACGACGGCGACGTCCGCGGCTTCGGCGTCCTCGACGAGCTCCCAGCCGTCCGCCTCCAAGCGGCCTGCGAGCTCCTCCGAGTCCACCTCGTTACGGGCGCAGCCAAGAGTGACAAGTGCGACGGTACGGCGTTCGGGCATGCGCTCAAGCCTACTTTGTTCCACCGACAGCGCTCGCCCCGAGGGTTACCGGTCGTTCAGCGGGGTCACCCCGCCTCGGGGTCGCCCTTCGTGTAGCTGAGCCGCGCGACCTGGCCGGGCTGGAACTCGTCCTTGATCTGCTTGCCGTTCACGAAGAGCCGGATGGCGCCCGCGTCGCCGAGGACGAGGTCGATCTTCTTGCTGTCCTGGAAGGTCTTGGACTTGCCCTGCTCCAGCACCCCGTCGTACATGACCCGGCCGTTGTGGTCCTTGGCGGAGATCCAGCTGCGCCCGTCCGGCGCGCTGATCTTCACCGTCACCTTGTCCCGCGGAGCAGCCGCGATGGCGCTGTCCGAGGGGGCGGGCTTGGGGTCGGAGGGCTTCGTCGTCGGGGTCGGCGACGAGGTGGTGGGCTTGCCGGAGCCGGGCGTGGCACCCTCGGCGGCCTGCTGCTTCCCGCTGCCGCCACCGCTCCCGCTGAACGCGGTGTAGCCCACGAAGGCGACGACCGCGACGATCGCGGCGACCATGGCCGCCGTCCAGTTGGGCCGCCGCGGCTCGGAGCGGATCCGTTCCGCCTCGAACAGGGGTGTGGCCGGGGTCGGCGTCGGCTGCGCGCCGTGCTCGGCCCCGTACTGCGCGAGCAGCGGCGCGGGATCGAGGCCGACGGCACGCGCGAGCATGCCGATGTGTCCGCGCGCGTACACGTCGCCGCCGCAGCGGGAGAAGTCGTCCTGCTCGATGGCGTGGACGATGGGGACGCGCACCCGGGTCGTCTGGCTGACCTCGTCGACGGTCAGACCGGCGGCGATCCGCGCCTGCTGCAGAGCGCGGCCGACCGTCGGCCGGTCCTCGATCGCGGGCGGGATCCGGTCTTCCGAAGGACGGTCGTCTTCAGGGGAGTTGCCGATGGACACGAGGGCGCCTTTCGAGCGTGTAGCCACCTGCTGGACGTTCAGTCTAGGGGGGGTACGAAAGGGTGGGGCAACCGGGCGGTCGGACTTTGTACGCCATCGGAAGGTTCGGCCGGGGGCCGGGCTCTCCGCTGATCGGACATCGTGGGACATGGTCGTCCCCTCCGCCCAACTTGACGTTTCAGAAGGGGAAACGGTTGCTTCTGCCGCCTGCGAATGATCCTAAAGAGTGACGCGGACGTCTCTCACGCCTGAGTCTCCCCGCGGATCACGCCGAGCACTCCGTCCAGCTCATCGGGTTTCACAAGAACGTCACGCGCCTTGGATCCCTCGCTCGGGCCCACGATGTTGCGCGATTCCATGAGGTCCATCAGACGCCCGGCCTTCGCGAAGCCCACGCGCAGCTTGCGCTGGAGCATGGACGTGGAGCCGAACTGTGTGGAGACGACCAGCTCGGCAGCCGCGCACAGCAGCTCCAGGTCGTCGCCGATGTCCGCGTCGATCTCCTTCTTCTGCTTGGTGCCCACGACGACGTCGTCCCGGAAGACCGGCGCCATCTGGTCCTTGCAGTGCTGGACGACCTTGTGGATCTCGTCCTCGGTGACGAAGGCGCCCTGCATACGGGTCGGCTTGTTGGCGCCCATGGGCAGGAAGAGGCCGTCGCCCTTGCCGATGAGCTTCTCCGCGCCCGGCTGGTCGAGGATGACGCGGCTGTCGGCGAGCGAGGAGGTGGCGAAGGCGAGCCGGGACGGCACATTGGCCTTGATCAGGCCGGTGACGACGTCGACCGAGGGCCGCTGGGTGGCGAGCACCAGGTGGATGCCGGCCGCGCGCGCGAGCTGCGTGATGCGCACGATCGCGTCCTCGACGTCGCGCGGCGCGACCATCATGAGGTCGGCGAGCTCGTCGACGATGACCAGCAGATACGGGTACGGCTTCAGCTCCCGCTCGCTGCCCTCGGGCGTGGTGAGCTTGCCGGTGCGCACGGCCTCGTTGAAGTCGTCGATGTGCCGGTAGCCGAACGCGGCGAGGTCGTCGTAGCGCAGGTCCATCTCGCGTACCACCCACTGGAGAGCCTCGGCGGCCTTCTTCGGGTTGGTGATGATCGGCGTGATCAGATGCGGGATGCCCTCGTAGGCGGTGAGCTCCACGCGCTTGGGGTCGACGAGGACCATCCGCACGTCCTCGGGGCTCGCCCGCATCATGATCGAGGTGATCAGGCAGTTGATGCAGGACGACTTTCCGGAGCCGGTGGCTCCGGCGACCAGGATGTGCGGCATCTTCGCGATGTTCGCCATCACGTAGCCGCCCTCGACGTCCTTTCCGAGCGCGACCAGCATCGGGTGGTCGTCCTCGGCGGCGTCGGCGAGGCGGAGCACGTCGCCGACGTTGACCATCTCGCGGTCGGTGTTCGGGATCTCGATGCCCACGGCGGACTTGCCCGGGATGGGGCTGATGATCCGGACGTCCGGGGACGCGACGGCGTAGGCGATGTTCTTGGCGAGCGCCGTGATCTTCTCGACCTTCACGGCGGGGCCGAGCTCGACCTCGTAGCGGGTGACCGTCGGGCCTCGGGTGAAGCCGGTGACGGCGGCGTCGACCTTGAACTCGGTGAACACGTTCGTCAGGGAGTCGACGACCGCGTCGTTGGCGGCGCTGCGCGACATGCCGGGGCCGCCGCGGGTGAGCAGGTCGAGCGAGGGGAGCGCGTACGTGATGTCGCCGGAGAGCTGGAGCTGCTCGGCGCGCGGCGGCAGCTCGCGTGGCTCGTCGGGCGCGGACTTGGTCAGGTCGGGCACGGGGAGCTTGGACGGGGTGGGCTCCGGCTCCGGGGCGGCCGGCTTCTTGGCGCGGGCGGTCGGCACGGCTGCCGCCGGGGCCTCGGACGGCCTCTCGGTCCGGCCCTTCCGGTCCCCCGCGACGCCCTGCGTGAGGTCGGCGACGAGCGGGGACGGCGGCATGCCGTTGAGCACGGCGCCGTCGAGCGCGGCGGCGGCCGCCGCGGCCACGTCCACGGCGTCCATGGGGCGCTCCATGGCGGGCTGCACGCTGCCGCGCCGCGGCCCGCGCCGCTTGGCGAGGGCGTCTTCCTCTATCCGGTCGGGGTCGTACGTGTCCGGGGCCGCCGGGCGCCGCCTGGGACGGGCGGGTTTCGCCTCGCGCCATTCGTCGTCGTACGCGTCGTCGTACCCCTCGGCGCCGTCGACGGCCTCGTCGTCGTGGACGACGCCGAGCCGCACGCCGAGCTGGCGCAGGCGCTGCGGGACGGCGTTGACCGGGGTCGCCGTGACGACGAGCAGCCCGAAGACGGTGAGCAGGACGAGCAGCGGCACGGCGAGCACGTCGGTCATCGTGAAGGTCAGCGGAGTGGCGGCGGCCCAGCCGATCAGGCCGCCCGCGTCCCTTATGCCCTGCATGCCGTCCGCGCGCGCGGGTGAACCGCAGGCGATGTGGACCTGACCGAGCACCCCGATGACCAGGGCGGACAGGCCGATCACGATCCGCCCGTTGGCCTCGGGCTGCTCGGGGTGGCGGATCAGGCGTACGGCGATGCCGCCGACCAGGATCGGCACCAGCAGGTCGAGCCGGCCGAACGCGCCGGTCACGAGGACCTCCACGAGGTCACCGACCGGGCCGCGCAGATTCGACCAGGTGCCCGCCGCGCAGATCAGCGCGACACCGAGGAGCAGCAGCGCGAGGCCGTCCTTGCGGTGCGCCGGGTCGAGCCCCTTGGCGCCACGCCCTATGCCGCGGAACATCGCCCCGACGCTGTGCGCGACACCGAGCCACAGGGCGCGTACGAGCTTGTACAGACCGCCGGTGGGGCTGGGGGCCGGCTTGGGGGCGGCCTTCTTCGCCGGGGCCTTCTTGGCGGGAGCCTTCTTCGCCGCGGACTTCTTCGCGGGCGCCTTCTTCGCCGGAGCCTTGGTCGGCGCGGCCGCCTTCTTCGCGGGCGTCTTCTTGGCTGCGGGACGTGAGGCCATGGTCCTGAGGTTACCGGGGGAGGCGCGCGCGGACACGTGTGCCCACTGCTTCACCCGTTCGTGTCGCGTACGGACGGGGCGTCAGCCTGACACGGCCTCAAAGCCCTGGCGGCGCCCGGCCGTGCGGATCCTGTGGCTGTTCAGCCCCGGGACGGCACCGGTCAGCCCTGGGACGGCATGGACGGCGCTCCGCTGCCCGTGCCGGGTTCCAGGGCGTCAAGAGCTCTGCGCAGTCCGGTGAGTTTGCGCTCCAGGTGGGCTGCCGTCGCGACCGCGGCGGCGTCCGCCGAGTCGTCGTCGAGCTGCTTGGACAGCGCCTCGGCCTGCTCCTCGACGGCGGCGAGCCGCGCGGAGAGCTCGGCGAGCAGCCCGGCAGGCTCCTTCGCGTCGCCGACCGCCCTGCCGCCGCCCTCCAGCTGGAGCCGCAGCAGGGATGCCTGCTCGCGCAGTTGACAGTTCTTCATGTACAGCTCGACGAACACCGAGACCTTGGCGCGCAGCACCCACGGGTCGAACGGCTTGGAGATGTAGTCGACCGCGCCCGCCGCATAGCCGCGGAAGGTGTGGTGCGGGCCGTGGTTGATCGCCGTGAGGAAGATGATCGGGATGTCCCGGGTCCGCTCGCGCCGCTTGATGTGCGCGGCCGTCTCGAACCCGTCCATCCCCGGCATCTGCACATCGAGCAGAATCACCGCGAAATCGTCGGTGAGCAGTGCCTTGAGCGCTTCCTCCCCGGACGATGCACGCACCAGCGTCTGATCGAGCGCGGAGAGGATGGCCTCCAGCGCCAACAGATTCTCCGGCCGGTCATCGACCAGGAGGATCTTGGCCTTCTGCACCATGGCCCGCCCTCCTCGCCCCGGCATGGGGCCACCCCTGTCCTCAGGACCCGGGAAGGCTCCACGCGCCTCCCCGAAGGACGACTCCCTTGCGCCGCCCGTCCTCGTGCCGGTCATGGTAGCCGCACCCCGCTTGTCGCCACACCCTGTCACCGCGATGTCACTGTGCACGTAGCAGAAACGTAGCGGGAGACCAGAAGGTTCCCCGAACACCGCAGTTCTACACGGTGACGACCACACTCGGTCAGCGGTTCCACGTGAAAGTTCCGCCACCCGCCCGGTCGTCGCTCACTCACCCCTCATCCACTGTTCCATCACGGACAACAGGTGGTCGGGGTCCACCGGCTTGGTGACGTAGTCGGACGCGCCGGACTCGATGGCCTTCTCCCGGTCGCCCTTCATCGCCTTCGCGGTGAGCGCGACGATCGGCAGCCCGGCGAACTGCGGCATCCTGCGGATCGCCGTCGTCGTCGCATAACCGTCCATCTCCGGCATCATGATGTCCATCAGGACGACCGCGATGTCGTCGTGCTGCTCCAGGACCTCGATGCCCTCGCGGCCGTTCTCCGCGTACAGGACCGAAAGGCCGTGCTGTTCCAGGACGCTGGTGAGCGCGAACACGTTGCGGATGTCGTCGTCGACGATGAGGACCTTCTCGCCGCCGAACTGGTAGCCGCGCTGCGGCCTGGACACCCGGTGCTCGGCCGCCTCCTGCCACGCGTCGTCGCTGAGCTCCGTGGAGGGCGCGGGCTGGCCCGGCAGCGCGGTGCCGCGCGGCTCCTGGGCCGACATGGGCCTGCGGCGGCGACGGAAGAGCGCCGCGGCGCCGTTCTGCGTCTCGTGGTACGACTTCACTTCCGCCGGGGTCTCCACGTCGAGCGGCTCCGGTGCGGCCTCCAGGGCGAGCGGCCGGCCCGGCTCGATGGTCGGCGCGAGCTGCGCGTAGCCCTGGGGCGGCAGTTCGCTCGGGTACAGCGGCAGGTACAGCGTGAACGTGGAGCCGCGGCCGGGTTCGCTCTGGGCGTGGATCTCGCCGCCGAGCAGCCGCGCGATCTCCCGGCTGATGGACAGTCCGAGGCCGGTGCCGCCGTACTTGCGGCTGGTCGTCCCGTCGGCCTGCTTGAACGCCTCGAAGATGACCCGCATCTTGCTGGAGGCGATACCGATGCCCGTGTCG
Organism: Streptomyces beihaiensis; assembly: GCF_026274175.1. Classification (GTDB taxonomy): domain Bacteria; phylum Actinomycetota; class Actinomycetes; order Streptomycetales; family Streptomycetaceae; genus Streptomyces; species Streptomyces beihaiensis. The sequence continues at coordinate 8,680 of NZ_JAPHNL010000064.1, read as the reverse complement.
GTCACCGAGAACGCGATCAGGTCGGCGTCCGGGTCCCGCAGCGAGCCTGCCTCCATGAGCTGTTCACGGATGGCGTCGGGCACGTCGGCCCCGGCGGGCCTGATGACCAGCTCGACGGCGCCCGAGTCGGTGAACTTCACCGCGTTGGACAGCAGGTTGCGCAGCACCTGCAGGAGGCGCTGTTCGTCGGTGTGCAACGTGGTCGGCAGCTCGGGCGACACCCGTACGGAGAAGTCGAGTTGCTTCTCCGCGGTCAGCGGCCGGAACGTCGCCTCCACGTAGTCGACGAGCTGCACCAGGGCGATACGGGTGGGCGAGACGTCCATCTTGCCCGCCTCGACCTTCGACAGGTCCAGGATGTCGTTGATCAGCTGGAGCAGGTCGGAACCGGCCCCGTGGATCGTCTCGGCGAACTCGACCTGCTTGGGCGTGAGGTTGGCGTCCGCGTTGTCGGCGAGCAGCTTGGCGAGGATCAGCAGCGAGTTCAGCGGCGTGCGCAGTTCGTGCGACATGTTGGCCAGGAACTCGCTCTTGTAGCGCATGGAGACCGCGAGTTGCTCGGCACGCTCCTCCAGGACCTGCCGCGCCTCCTCGATCTCGGTGTTCTTCACCTCGATGTCGCGGTTCTGCTGGGCGAGGAGTTCGGCCTTCTCCTCCAGTTCGGCGTTGGACGCCTGGAGGGCCTTCTGCCGGTTCTCCAGTTCGGCCGAGCGCTCACGCAGCTGCTCGGTCAGCTCCTGGGACTGCTTGAGCAGCACCTCGGTCTTGGTGTTGACCGAGATGGTGTTGACGCTCGTCGCGATCAGGTCGGCGATCTGGCTGAGGAAGTCCTTCTGGATCTGCGTGAACGGCGTGAACGAGGCCAGCTCGATCACACCGAGCACGGTCTCCTCGAAGAGCACCGGGATCACGATGACCTGGGCGGGCGGCGCCTCCCCGAGCCCGGAGGAGATCTTCAGGTAGCCGCTGGGCGCGTTGTCGACCAGGATCGTGCGCGCCTCCTGGGCGGCCGTCCCGATGAGCGTCTCGCCGGGCCGGAACGAGGTGGGCATGGAGCCCATGGAGTAGCCGTAGCTGCCGAGCATGCGCAGCTCGTACTCGTCCTCCCCCAGAGTCGCCGCGTCGGCGCTCTCGTCCAGGGGCATCGCCAGGAAGAACGCGCCGTGCTGCGCGGAGACCGCCGGCGTCAGCTCGCTCATGATCAGCGAGGCGACGTCGTCGAGGTCGCGGCGACCCTGCAGCAGACCGGAGATCCGGGCGAGGTTGCCCTTGAGCCAGTCCTGCTCCTCGTTGGCGTGGGTCGTGTCCCGCAGGTTCACGATCATCTTGTTGATGTTGTCCTGGAGGACGAGGATCTCACCGGCCGCGTCGACGTCGACCTTGAGGCTGAGATCGCCGCGGGTCACGGCGGTGGCGACGGCCGCGATGGCGCGCACCTGACGGGTCAGGTTCCCCGCCATCTCGTTCACGGACTCGGTCAGGTCGCGCCAGGTGCCGTCCACGTCACGCACGCGCGCCTGGCCGCCCAGCTGCCCTTCGGTGCCGACCTCGCGGGCGACACGGGTGACCTCCTCGGCGAACGACGACAGCTGGTCGACCATGGTGTTGATGGTGGTCTTCAGCTCGAGGATCTCGCCGCGCGCGTCGATGTCGATCTTCTTGGTCAGGTCGCCCTTGGCGATGGCGGTCGTGACCATCGCGATGTTGCGCACCTGGCCGGTCAGGTTCGAGGCCATGCCGTTCACGGACTCGGTGAGGTCCTTCCACGTACCGGAGACACCGGGTACGCGGGCCTGGCCGCCGAGGATGCCGTCGGTGCCCACCTCGCGGGCCACCTTGGTGACCTGGTCGGCGAACGAACTCAGGGTGCGCACCATGGTGTTGAACGTGTCGGCCAGCTGCGCGACCTCGCCGCGCGCCTCGATGGTGACCTGCCGGGTCAGGTCACCGTTGGCGACCGCGGCGGCCACCTGGGAGATGTTGCGCACCTGCATGGTCAGGTTGTTGGCCATCAGGTTGACGTTGTCGCTGAGGTCCTTCCAGATACCGGTCACGCCCGGGACCCGTGCCTGGCCGCCCAGCTGGCCCTCGGTGCCCACCTCACGGGCCACCCGGGTCACCTGCTCGGCGAAGGACGACAGCTGGTCCACCATCGTGTTGACGGTGGTGACGAGTTCGAGGATCTCGCCCTTGGCGTCGACGGTGATCTTCTTGGAGAGGTCACCGCGCGCCACGGCCGTGGTGACCTCGGCGATGTTGCGCACCTGGAGGGTGAGGTTGTTGGCCATGCCGTTCACGGACTGCGTCAGGTCCTTCCACGTACCCGACACACCCTGCACCTCGGCCTGACCGCCGAGGATGCCGTCCGTACCGACCTCGCGGGCCACCCTCGTCACCTGTTCGGCGAAGGCCGAGAGCTGGTCGACCATCGTGTTGAGGGTGTTCTTCAGCTCCAGGATCTCGCCGCGCGCGTCCACATCGATCTTCTGCGACAGGTCACCGCGCGCCACCGCGGTGGCGACCTGGGCGATGTTGCGCACCTGGGCGGTCAGGTTGCCCGCCATGCCGTTCACCGAGTCGGTGAGGTCACGCCACACACCGGCGACGCCCGGCACCTGCGCCTGGCCGCCCAGGCGGCCCTCGGTGCCCACCTCGCGGGCGACGCGGGTGACCTGGTCGGCGAAGGCGGAGAGCTGGTCGACCATCGTGTTGATGGTGTTCTTCAGCTCCAGGATCTCGCCGCGCGCGTCCACGTCGATCTTCTGCGACAGGTCACCGCGCGCCACCGCCGTGGTGACCTGAGCGATCTGCCGCACCTGGGACGTCAGGTTGCCCGCCATGAAGTTGACGGAGTCGGTGAGCTCCTTCCAGGTGCCGCTCACGCCGTCCACGCGGGCCTGGCCGCCCAGGCGGCCCTCCGTGCCCACGTCGCGCGCCATGCGGGTGACCTGGTCGGCGAAGCTGGAGAGCTGGTCCACCATGGTGTTCACGGTGTTCTTCAGCTGGAGCATCTCGCCGGACACGTCGACGGTGACCTTCTGCGACAGATCACCGTTGGCCACCGCCGTCGTCACCTGTGCGATGTTGCGCACCTGTCCGGTGAGGTTGCGGAAAGCCGTGTTGACCGAGTCGGTCAGGTCCTTCCACGTACCGGCGGCACCCACCACCTGGGCCTGGCCGCCGAGTTCGCCCTCGACGCCGATCTCACGGGCCACCCTGGTGACCTCGGAACCGAACGCGGAGAGCTGGTCCACCATCGTGTTGACGGTGTTCTTGAGCTCGAGCATCTCGCCCGCGACGTCGACGGTGACCTTCTGCGACAGATCACCGTTGGCCACCGCCGTCGTCACGGTGGCGATGTCACGCACCTGAGTGGTCAAGTTCCTGAAAACCGTGTTGACCGAGTCGGTCAGGTCCTTCCACGTACCGGCGGCGCCCGGCACGTTGGCCTGGCCGCCGAGCTGGCCCTCGGCGCCCACCTCGTTGGCGACGCGGGTGACCTCGTCCGCGAACGTGCGCAGCGTCTCCGTCATCTGGTTGATCGTCTCGGCGAGCTGGGCGACCTCGCCGCGCGCCGAGACGGTCACCTTCTGCGACAGGTCACCGCTGGCGACCGCGGTGGTGACCTGGGCGATACCGCGCACCTGGGCCGTCAGGTTGCCGGCCATGAGGTTCACCGAATCGGTGAGGTCCTTCCACACGCCGGCCACGCCGGGCACCTTCGCCTGGCCGCCGAGCTCGCCCTCGGTGCCGACCTCCCGGGCGACGCGGGTCACCTCCGAGGAGAACGACGACAGCTGGTCGACCATCGTGTTCACGGTGTTCTTCAGCTCAAGCATCTCGCCCGCGACGTGAACCGTGACCTTGCGGGACAGATCACCCTTGGCCACCGCGGTCGTGACGAGAGCAATGTCACGCACCTGCGCGGTGAGCCGGTACGCCATCGTATTGACGGAATCCGTCAGATCCTTCCAGGAACCCGACATTCCACGCACGCGTGCCTGCCCGCCGAGCTTGCCCTCGGTGCCGACCTCGCTGGCCACGCGCGTGACCTCGTCGGTGAACGTGGAGAGCTGGTCGACCAGGTTGTTGACCGTCCGGCCGACCTTGAGGAACTCGCCGCGCAGCGGATGGCCTGCCCCCTCGGGCACCTGCGCGCGCAGCTCCATGCGCTGCGACAGATCCCCCTCCGCGACCGCCGTGAGCACTCGCCCGACCTCGGAGACAGGCCGTACGAGGTCGTCCACGAGCGCGTTGGACGCGTCGATGGCGGCGCCCCAGGACCCCTCACAGACGCCCGTCTCCAGGCGCTCGGTCAGCTTGCCCTCGCGCCCGACCATGCGGCGCACCCGCGAGATCTCACCGGTCAGGTGGAGGTTGCGGTCGCCCACCTCGTTGAAGACGGCGGCGATCTCCGCCATCACATCGTCCCCGCTGACGGTGAGCCGCTTGCGGAAATTACCGTCCCGCATGGCGACCAGACCGGCGAGCAGCCTGTTCAGCGCCGCCGTGTCCACGGTCGTCGTGCCGCTGCCGTTACGCGACGTGCGCCGTTTTGTCTGGGACTGTCCGCCTTCCGCGCGCGCTTGTTTGCCCCGCGTCGCTGCGCCAGACTCCACTGTGTCCCTCCCGCAGGGGTCGACCTGTACTGCTCGGGTATCTCGGGTTCGCTGCTACCGCCGCATCCACTGCACGATGCGCCTTCCCTGGAAGCTTGCCCAGTGTTTCACCTTGCCTGAACCAGGCCATAACAGTTCGGCAGCTTCGCATACCGACCACACACCCTCCGGACGGAAACAGTGGCGACCGGCATCCGCATGGACGGCGAAGGTAAGTAACCTTGCATGCGGCTGTCCACCCACCCCGGTCTGCCCGGCCTGGGCGGTGGCGGAGATCTAGCGGGCATCGGAGGGGCGGCCGAAGCATGGGTACGGGAGACCTGGGCCTCGACACTCGGACAGGGAGTTCTGTGATCACCGCGCGCGCGGCTGCGACTTTCGAGCCGGTCGGACGATCCGTCGCGACCGCGCGTTCCTTCGTGCGCGACACCCTTCAGGGATGGGGCCACTCCGACGTCATCGACGACGCGGTCGTCCTCACCAGCGAACTGGTGACGAACGCCGTCGTCCACGCGGGCACCGCCGCGGAGGTGCTGTGCCTGCGCGGTGACGGCCATGTCCGCATCGAGGTCTCCGACCGCTACCCGGAGCGCGAGATTCCGCTTCAGGCCTCCGCCGTCCAGATGAGCAGCCCGGACCGCGAGGGCGGCCGCGGACTCCAGCTGTGCGCGGCGCTCGCCTCCCGCTGGGGTGTGGACTACTCGGCCACCCACAAGCAGGTCTGGTTCCAGCTCGATCTGCCCGAGCGCTCCGTCGGCACCCGCAGCGCGGGCCCCGCGCTCCCCGCCGACCTGCTGCCGATGGCCGACGGGCGAGTCCGCGTCGCCGTCGTCCAGATCGACCGGAACGGCGCGATCACGTCCTGGAACGAGGACGCCGAGCATGTCTTCGGCTATCCGGCCGAGCAGATCACCGGCAAGCCCCTCACCGACCTTGCGGCCTGGCCGCACACCCCCGGCACCAGCACCGGCATCGCCGACGCGCTGCGCCTCTCGCGCTGGGAGGGCAGCTACGGCATCCGCGGCGCCGACGGCCGCGTCATCCCCGTCTACGCCTCGCACCTGCGGGTACGCGACACGGACGGCGATCCCTCGACGGTCTGCCTGCTCGTGCGCGACCACGAGCGCGCCGTGCTCCAGACGCCCCTGCGCGGCCCGGCGCCCGACAGCACGGCGCAGTCGGACGGCCAGGGCGCCGACCCGTTCGAGGTGTTCATCGGGGCTCCGGCCCCGGACGATCTCGACGGGCTGCTGCAGCGCACGGTGGAGCGGGCCCGCGACATGCTCGACGGTGACTCCGCCTTCCTGCTCCTGGCCACCGACGACGAGACCGAGCTGGAGGTGCGTGCCTCCACCGGGCTGCCCTCGGCACGGCAGCGCTTCGCACGCGTGCCGGTCGAGGTGGGCCCCGGCCGGTACGGTTCGGCCCGTATGCCGGCCGTCCACGAGGACCTGACCCAAGTGCCGGGCGCGGTTCCCCTGTTGAACGGCACGGGCATGCGCTCGGTCGTCACGGTGCCCCTCAAGGTCGAGGGCCGCCTCACGGGCTCCCTCGGCGTCGCGGCGGAAGCGCCCGAGCGCTACTCCAATGAGGAAGCGCTGCGCCTCCAGTTCGCGGCCGACCGCATCGCCCTGGCCGTCGAATCGGCCCGCCTTGGCGAGCTGGAGAAGCTCCGGCGCGGCTCGCTGAGCTTCCTGGTCGAGGCCTCCGACCTGCTCGCGGGCACGCTCGACAGGGACCAGACACTCGCCCTGATGGCCCAGATGACCGTCCCGACACTGGCCACCTGGTGCGCCGTCTACACGATCGCCGATCAGGCGTCGGAACCGTACCTCTCCTATGTGCTGCACGAGGACGAGGAGCGCATCGACGGCCTCAAGGCCCTCCTTTCGAGGATCGCCCCGCCCGATCCGGTCCCGACGCCGGGTGCCCGCGTCTGGCCCGCACCGGCCGAGGCGGCGCATCAGGCCGCTCTGCGCACCTCCATGCGCAGCCTCGGCCTGGGTGAACCGGCCAGCGTCAGCTCGGGCATCGGCACCACGCTCGCCACGGCTTCCGCCGTCGGCGGCGAAACGGTGGTGCTTCCCCTGGTCGCCCGCAACCGTGTCATCGGCATGCTCACGCTCGGCAAGCCGACGGACGAGCACTTCCGCCAGGAAATCCTGGAGCTTGCCGAGGACCTGAGCCGCAGGGCCGCCCTCGCCCTGGACAACGCCCGCCTGTACTCGGAGCGCATGGCCATCAGCCAGTCCCTCCAGCGCAGCCTCCTGCCACCCGAACTTCCGGACGTCCCGGGTGTCGAGGTGGAGGTCATCTACCGCGCGGCGGGCGAGGGCAACGAGGTCGGTGGCGACTTCTACGACCTCTTCCCGATCCGCGACGGCGCGTACGGCTTCGCGATCGGCGACGTCTGCGGCACGGGGCCGGAGGCCGCGGCCGTCACCGGTCTGGCCCGCCACGCGCTGCGCCTGCTGGCCCGTGAGGGCTTCGGCGGCCCGTCGGTCCTGGAGCGTCTGAACGCGGCGATCCTCGACGAGGGCGCCCGCAGCCGCTTCCTGACCCTCCTCTACGGCGAGTTGTGGCCCCAGGAGGACGGGTCGGCGGTCCTCAAGATGGTCTGCGCCGGTCACCCGCTTCCGCTGCGCCTGAGCCAGGACGGCACAGTCGTACCGTACGCGGAACCGCAACCGCTGCTCGGCGTCATGGACGACCTGGAGTTGTACGAGCAGACGATGACGCTCGACCCGGGCGACGTCCTGCTCTGCGTCACGGACGGCATCACAGAGCGCCGCGAGGGCAGTCGCATGCTGGGCGACGACGGTCTGGCCGAGGTCCTGGCGACGTGTACGGGCCTGACGGCCGGCGCCGTGGCCGCCCGCATCATGCGCGCGGTGGAACGCTTCGCGGCCGACGCCCCCTCCGACGACATGGCGATCCTGGCGATGCGCGTGCCGGGTCTGCACCACGACTGACTGCGCGCCGGCGGAAAGCAGTTGAGGCCCCCACCCGTTGAAGGGCGGGGGCCTCACACGCACATGGGATGCATCAGGACACAAAAAAGAGCCCCCAAGCGGAATCGAACCGCTGACCTTCTCCTTACCATGGAGACGCTCTACCGACTGAGCTATAGGGGCCTGTCACTTGCGCGGTTTCCCGCTCGGCAACGAGATAGATCATACCCGAAGTCCGGGGGTTCTCAGAACCACCCTAGAAGGCCGGCTGAAGCAGCCCGCCCAGCGCATTGCAGGCCGAGACCATCCGCTGCAACTGGCGGTGCGACATCGCCGCCTCGACGGGTAGCGCGAGCGTCTCGTCCGCCGCTCGCTCCGTCTCCGGCAGCGCCACGTCCCGCCGGAACCCCGGCATGCGGTGCACGGGCGTCTTGACGGGCACGGTGCAGTCGACGCCCTTGCTCCGCAGGACGCGCGCGAAAGCGTCCCGGTCCGGCCGCCCGTTCCCCGGCACGCGCACCACGTACTGCTGGTACGTGTGCCTCTCGTGCCCGACAGGCGTGCGCACACCGTTGAGCCGTCCGCTCAGGTAGGAGGCGTGGGCCCGCCGCCGAGCCACTTCTTCGTAGGGCTTGGCGGACTCGCCTTCTTCGAGCACGAGCACTTCGTGCCGTTTGCCGAGTTCACGGAGCCTGGCCATGTCGGCCTGGTTCCCGAAGCGGTGCACTGCGACGACGGCCGCGGTCCGTCGGCCCACGCATGCGGCGACGTGCGCGGGGTCGATGCAGTACGTGTCAGGGTCGATGTCCGCGAAGACCGGCGTCGCGCCGACCTGGACGACGGCTTCCGCGACCTCGGCGTTCCCGTAGGCCGGCACGATCACTTCGTCACCGGAGCCGATACCTGCGGTCCGCAGCGTTCCAACTGTGCCCATGGCACGGGATGTTGGTCGCACAACGTGAACGCGAGGTGACGCACAACAAAAAAGAGCTGGTCCCCGACCCGAAGGTCAGGAACCAGCTCTTTCAAAAGGAGTTCGGCGGCGTCCTACTCTCCCACAGGGTCCCCCCTGCAGTACCATCGGCGCTGAAAGGCTTAGCTTCCGGGTTC
>NZ_JAPHNL010000063.1 GCF_026274175.1 Streptomyces beihaiensis | reverse complement strand
CTGGGCGCGGCGCCGTGGCGGGCGTCGCGCCCAGGGCCAGGAACGTCGCGGCGAGGGCTGCCGCTGCGAGGGACCGCATGCTTCGACGCTAACGCCGGGCCGATGCCGTGAGGCCCCGACACGGCCGGAGCGGGCCCGCCGCGCCCGCCGCGCGCGCCGTTCGTGTTACTCGGCCGGCTCCACGCCCGCGCGCAGCAGCCCGTACGTGTACGCGTCCTCCAGGGCGCCCCACGACGCGGCGATCACGTTCTCCGCGACGCCGACCGTGGACCACTCGTCCTGGCCGTCCGTGGTGGAGATGAGGACGCGGGTCGTGGACTCGGTGCCGTGCTTGCCCTCCAGGATGCGGACCTTGTAGTCGACCAGTTCGAGCTTGGCGAGCTGCGGGTAGATGCGTTCGAGGCCGACGCGCAGGGCGCGGTCGAGGGCGTTGACCGGGCCGTTGCCCTCCGCCGTCGCGACGATCCGCTCGCCCTTGGCCCACAGCTTCACGGTGGCCTCGTTGGCGTGGGTGCCGTCGGGGCGGTCCTCGACGATGGCGCGCCAGGACTCGACACGGAAGTACCGGCGGGCCCGCCCCTCGGCCTCCTCGCGCAGCAGGAGTTCGAAGGAGGCGTCGGCGGCTTCGTACGTGTAGCCCTGGAGCTCTCGCTCCTTGACACGTTCGACGACGCGGCCGACCAGTTCGCGGTCGCCGCCGAGGTCGACGCCGAGTTCCTTGCCCTTGAGCTCGATGGAGGCGCGGCCCGCCATGTCGGAGACGAGCATGCGCAGCCGGTTGCCGACGAGGTCGGGGTCGATGTGCTGGTAGAGGTCCGGGTCGACCTTGATGGCGGAGGCGTGCAGGCCCGCCTTGTGCGCGAACGCGGAGACGCCGACGTACGGCTGGTGCGTGGACGGGGTCAGGTTGACGACCTCGGCGATGGCGTGCGAGATCCGCGTCATCTCGCGGAGCCTGCCCTCGGGGAGGACCTTCTTGCCGTACTTGAGCTCCAGGGCGGCGACGACCGGGAAGAGGTTGGAGTTGCCGACGCGCTCGCCGTATCCGTTGGCCGTGCACTGGACGTGGGTGGCGCCCGCGTCGACGGCGGCGAGGGTGTTGGCGACGGCGCAGCCCGTGTCGTCCTGGGCGTGGATGCCCAGGCGGGCGCCGGTGTCGTCGAGGACGGTGTGGACGATCGCCTGGATCTGGGCGGGGAGCATCCCGCCGTTGGTGTCGCACAGGACGACGACCGAGGCGCCCGCCTCGTGGGCGACCCGGACGACGGACTTCGCGTACGCGGGATTGGCGCGGTAGCCGTCGAAGAAGTGCTCGCAGTCGACGAAGACGCGGCGGCCCTGCGAGACGAGGTGGGAGACGGTGTCGCGGACCATCTCCAGGTTCTCTTCGAGGGTGGTGCGCAGGGCCAGTTCGACGTGCCGGTCGTGCGACTTGGCGACCAGCGTGATCACCGGGGCGCCCGATTCGAGCAGGGCCCGCACCTGGGGGTCCTCGCTCGCCGTGCCGCCCGCGCGGCGGGTGGCACCGAAGGCGACCAGCCGGGCGTGCTTGAAGTCGATCTCCTGCCGGGCACGGGCGAAGAACTCGGTGTCCCGGGGGTTGGCGCCCGGCCAGCCGCCCTCGATGAAGCCGACGCCGAAGTCGTCCAGGTGCCGCGCGATGGTCAGCTTGTCCGCGACGGTGAGGTTGATGCCCTCGCGCTGCGCGCCGTCGCGCAGCGTCGTGTCGAACACGTGGAAGGCGTCGTGGGCGTCGAAGGCGTCGGAGGGGTCGTCGAGGCCGTCCGCGCCGTTCGCGGGGTGTTCGCCGGTGTGTCCGGCGGGGTTGCTGCTCATGCTGGTCTGGCTCCTGTGAGGATCTCGGTCTTCTACCGGAATGACCGGCTCCACCGTCCTTCTATGATCCCTCGCGCTCTTCGCCCGGCTGAGGATGGGCCGAGAAACAGAAAAACCCCTCGCGGGTGCGAGAGGTCTGCGCGCGGGTCGAGGACGACGGTGTCCGCCCGTACCTGGTCGTACGAGACGGTCACTGCGGACCGGCGCGCCTGCTGCCAATAATCATGGCGAACGAGAGCACGGCAGCAGTCTGGCACAGGCGTCCGCCGGGGCGCACCGGTGTCTCAGGATGCGGGCGGCTGCGGCACCAGCAGCGTGTCCGTGAGGAATTCGCGCACGTGGTCCAGGACCTGCCCCCGGTCCGTGCCGCGCAGGCCGATCGCCACGTGGATGGCCAGGCCGTCGAGGAGGGCCCTGAGACGGGTGGCGTAGCGGTCGGGGTCGACCTGGCGGAACTCGCCTCGGGAGATGCCTTCCGCGAGAAGGGCGACCAGGTCGCGGTGCCAGGCGCCCTCGATGGCGGCCTGGCGGTCGCGGCCGTCCTCGCCCGCGTTGCGCGAGCGGTTCCAGACCTCCAGCCACAGCAGCCAGTGCGGGTCGAGGTGGCCGTCGGGGACGTAGAGCTCGACGTACGCCGTGAGGCGGTCGGCCGCCGGGCCCGCCGCCGTGAGGAGACGGGCCCGCTCCGCGCCGAGACGGCCCTCGCTCCACTCCAGGGTGCGCAGGAGCAGTTCGTCCTTGGACTTGAAGTGGTAGGCCAGGTGCCCGCTGCTCATGCCGACCGCCCGGCCGAGCGCGGCCATCGTCAGGTGTTCCAGGCCGCGCTCGGCGATCATCTCCATGGTCGCGGCGAGCACGTCCTCACGCGGTGGGGCGGGGGTGCGGCGGCGGGGCGTCTCGGCTTTCACCCGTCCGTTGTACCTGATCCGGGGCGGATCAGTGCCCGGCGGCGGGCTGTTGCTGCGTGATGCAGTGGATGCCGCCGCCCGCGGCGAAGATCGTGCGGGCGTCGACCGGCGTCACGGTGCGTCCCGGGAACAGACGCCGGAAGATCGCGGCGGCCTCCTCGTCATTCGGGTCGTCGAAGCCGCAGAGCACGACACCGTCGTTGCAGAGGTAGTGGTTGATGTACGAGTAGTCGACCCAGCCGCCGTCCTCCGGGTCGGTCAGCGTCTTCGGGGCCGGGATCTCGACGATCTCCAGAGGTCTGCCGTGCGCGTCGGTCCGGCCGCGGAGCGCGCCGACGGTCTCCCGGCTCACCTCGAAGTCCGGGTGGGCCGGGTCCTGCTGGGAGTGGACCATGACGACGCCGGGCGCCGCGAACGCCGCGACGATGTCGACGTGGCCGCGGGTGCCGAACTGGCCGTAGTCGGCGGTCAGTCCGCGCGGCAGCCAGATCGCTTTCGACGTGCCGATACGGGCGTGGATCTCCGCCTCGACGTCCGCCTTCGACCAGCCCTGGTTGCGGTCCGGGTCCAGCTGCACGGTCTCGGTGAGCAGGACCGTGCCCTCGCCGTCGACGTGGATGCCGCCGCCCTCGTTGACCAGGGCCGAGGAGTGCACGGGCACGGCCGCGAGGTCGGCGACGTGCCGGGCGATCTTTGCGTCGTGCTCCCAGCGGGCCCAGTCCTGGGCGCCCCACCCGTTGAACGTCCAGTCGACGGCGGCCAGTTCTCCGGTGGCGGTGTCCTTGACGAACGTGGGACCGATGTCGCGCATCCACGCGTCGTCGAGGTCGCGTTCGACCAGTTCCACCGACGCGGCGAGCAGCGCCTTCGCCGAGTCGAGCTGGCCGGTGCCGACGACCATGGTCACCGGCTCGTAGGACCGTACGGCGCCCGCGACCGACGCCCACGCGGCGCGCGCGTCGGCCAGTTCCCGCTCGTCGGTGAAGGTGGGGTTGGGGCCCGGCCAGGCCATCCAGGTGCGCTCGTGCGGGGACCACTCGGGCGGCATCACATGCGTCATGGGGAAATGTCCTCAGAGGAAGTAGAGACGGTTGAGACGGACGGACTCGGCCGGCTCGGAGCGCAGCGGCTCGCCGTCGAGGGTGACCAGGCCCGTGCGCTGGTCGACGTCGACCGCTCCGGTACGGGAGTTGAGGCGCAGGTCGGCGGGGCCGATGCCGCGGGTGCCGCGCACGGCGACACGGCGACGGCGGGTGGGCATGGTGTCGTGGCCCTGGTCGACGGCGGCCTGCGCGACGAAGGCGACGGAGATCTCGGCGGGGGTGGCGCCGTGCGCGCCGAACTGCGGTCCCAAAACGAGTGGTTCGCAGGTGTCGGTGGCGGCGTTGGGGTCGCCGACCACCCCGTACGCCGGGAAGCCGGCCTTGAGGACCAGCTGCGGCTTGGCGCCGAAGTACTCGGGGCGCCACAGCACGACGTCGGCCAGCTTGCCGACCTCGATGGAGCCGACCTCGTGCGCGATGCCGTGCGCGATGGCGGGGTTGACGGTCAGCTTGGCGATGTAGCGCAGGACGCGCTCGTTGTCGTGGCCCACGCCCGGGTCGCCGAGCTCGGCCTTCATCTTCCCGGCCATCGCGAACGTACGCCGTACGGTCTCCCCGGCCCGCCCCATGCCCTGCGCGTCCGAGGAGGTGATGCCGATGGCGCCCAGGTCGTGCAGGACGTCCTCGGCGCCCATCGTCCCGGCGCGGATGCGGTCGCGGGCCATGGCGGCGTCGCCGGGCAGGTCCGTCTTGAGGTCGTGGACGGAGACGATCATGCCGTAGTGCTCGGCGACGGCGTCCCGGCCGAAGGGGAGGGTCGGGTTGGTGGAGGAGCCGATGACGTTCGCGACGCCCGCCATCTTGAGGACGTTGGGCACGTGGCCGCCGCCGCAGCCCTCGATGTGGAAGGCGTGGATGGTGCGGCCGTCGAGCACCTTCAGGGTGTCCTCGACCGAGAGGCACTCGTTGAGGCCGTCGCTGTGGAGGGCGACCTGGACGTCGTGCTCCTCGGCGACGCGCAGCGCCGTGTCGAGGGCCCGCGTGTGCGCGCCCATGTCCTCGTGGACCTTGAACCCGCAGGCGCCGCCCTCGGCGAGCGCCTCGACGAGCGGGGCCTGGCCCGAGGACGAACCGCGGCCCAGGAAGCCGATGTTGACGGGCCAGGCGTCGAACGCGGAGAAGGCGTGCTTCAGCGCCCAGGGCGAGTTGACGCCGACGCCCCACACCGGGCCGAACTCCTGGCCGATGATCGTGGTGACGCCGGAGGCGAGCGATGCCTCCATGATGCGCGGCGACAGCAGGTGGACGTGCGGGTCGACGGCACCGGCGGTGGCGATGAGCCCCTCGCCGGAGACGATCGACGTGCCGGTGCCGACGACGACGTCCACGCCGTCGACGGTGTCCGGGTTGCCCGCGCGGCCGATGGCGTGGATGCGGCCCTCGCGGATGCCGATGGAGACCTTGCGGATGCCGAGGGCCGCGTCGATCACGACGACGTTGCTGATGACGACGTCGCAGGTGTCGCGGACGGCGGCGGCCTTGAGGTGCAGTCCGTCGCGGGCGGTCTTGCCGAACCCGGCGAGGAACTCGTCGCCGTACGCCTGGGAGTCGGACTCGACCTGGATGGTCAGGCCGCTGTCGCCGAGGCGCAGGCGGTCACCGGCGCGGGGGCCGTGCGTGGCGGCGTACTCGTACGGGCTGAGGCGACGGGCCTCGGCGGGGTGTCCTCCGGGACGGCTCATCGTGCTGCCTCCTCTTCACCGGTTCCCAGATAGCCGCAGGCCGCGGCTCGGCGCAGTGCTTCGGCCTTGGCGCCCGGCGCGTCCAGCGGGCCGTCGACGAGTCCCGCGAACCCGATGGCGACGCGGTCGCCGCCGATGGGCACGAGCCCGACCTCGACCGTCTCGCCGGGGCCGAAGCGCACGGACGAGCCGGCGGGCACGGCCAGGCGCATGCCGTAGGCGTCGGCACGGCAGAAGCGCAGGCGCGGGTTGGTCTCGAAGAAGTGGAAGTGGGAGGTGACGGAGACCGGGACGGTCGCGGTGTTGGTGACGGTGAGCGTCAGGGCCGGCTCGGGTTCGGTGTGGGCGGGGCCGGGGAGCAGGGCGCCGGGCGCCTCGTCGCCGAGGCTGCCGGTGCCTGTGCCCGTGCGCGTGCCTGCGCCGCCGTCGGCCGGGTGGCCGCCGATGGGGTCGGTGACGACCGCGAGCCGGGAGCCGTCGTCGAAGACGGCCTCCACGTGCACCTCGGTGACGACGTCGGCGACGCCGGGCAGCACGTCGTCGGGCCCGAGCACGGCACGGGCCTCCTCGATGGCCTCGGCGAGCCGCTTGCCGTCCCTGGCCGCCTCGCAGACGGTGTCCGCGATCAGGGCGGTCGCCTCCGGCACGTTGAGCCTGCGGCCGCGCGCCCTGCGCGCGCGGGCCAGCTCGGCGGCACCGAAGAGCAGCAGCCGGTCGCGCTCCGTGGGGGTCAGTCGCACGCCGTCACACCTCCTCACCTCAATGATTTGAACGACACTCTAAACCCACTTTTTACGCGTGGGAAGCGTCAGCAAGCATTGACGTGAGCGCGAGGGTAGGGCCACATTGAACGACGTTCTAACTGAGTGCCCAACGGAACACGTTCCCAAAAACCCTCTCCCCCAACTCCCGAGGTGTGCCCATGCCCTCCATTGAGCAACGCGGAGTCGACACCATCCCCGACGCGGAACGCACCAGCGGCCCGCGCGACCTCGTCACGATCCTGCTCGGCTCCAACCTCTGTCTCGGGGTGATCGTCTTCGGCTGGCTGCCGGTGTCGTTCGGCCTCGGCTGGTGGGCGTCGCTGACGTCGATCGTCGGGGGGACGGTCGTCGGCACGGCGCTGACCGGACCGCTCGCCCTCGTGTCGCTGCGCACCGGCACGAACCTGTCGACGTCGTCCGGCGCCCAGTTCGGTGTGCGCGGACGGCTCGTCGGCTCGATCGTGGGCCTGCTCCTGTCGCTCGGCTACACCGCGCTGACCGTGTGGATCGGCGGCGACGCGATGACCGGGGTCCTGCACCGGATGTTCGGCCTGCCGGTCACCGGATTCTCGTACGGGATCGTGTACGCGGTGCTCGCCTTGGCCACGGTCATCGGCGCGGTGTACGGCTACAAGGTGCTGCTGCGCATGTCGCGCGTCTTGGCCATCGGCATGACGGCGCTGCTCGTGCTCGGCGTCGTCGCGTACGCCCCGCACTTCACGACGGCCGCGCTGCCCGGTGCGGGCGGCTATCTGCTCGGCTCGTTCTGGCCGACGTGGCTGCTGTCGTCGGTGGCGGCCGGCCTGTCGGGCCCGATCGCCTTCATCACGCTGCTCGGCGACTACACCCGCTACATCTCGCCGCAGCGGCACTCCTCGCGCTCCGTGCTGCGCGGCACGTGGATCGGGCTGGTCATCGGCCTGTTGATCCCCCAGCTCTTCGGCACCTTCACCGCGTACGCGGCGCGGGCCGCGCTCGACTACGCGGGCGGGCTCGTGGCGGCGTCACCCACGTGGTACCTGATCCCGCTGCTGCTGTCCGCGTGTGCGGGATCGGTCGGCAACGCGGGCCTGATGCTGTACTCGATGGGCCTCGACCTCGACGCGATCCTGCCGCGCGCGTCCCGCACGCGCGCCACGTACACGGTCGCCGCCGTCGCCACGGCGTGCGTGTTCATCGGTCACTACGCGTGGGCGGCGCAGGACGCGATGACGTCGTTCGTGCTGCTGCTCACCGCGATCGGCACGCCGTGGGCCGTCATCACGCTCATCGGCTTCGCCCGGTGCCGCGGGGTGTACGACGCGGACGCGCTCCAGGTCTTCAACCGCCGTTCGCGCGGCGGGATCTACTGGTTCCGCGCGGGCTGGAACCCGCGTGCGACGACGGCGTGGGCACTGGGCGCGGTGGTCGGCCTCCTCGCGGTCTCCCTCCCCTCGTACCAGGGACCGCTGCTCTCCCTCACGGGCGGCGTGGACTGCAGCTTCCTGCTGTCGGGCGCGGTCGGCGGGGCGGCGTACCTGCTCCTCACGGCGCGCGGCGCGGGCGTGAGCACGCCGCTCGCCGTGGCGCCGGAGCCAGAGCGGGAGCCGGAGTCCGGTCTGCCCGGCCAGGAGGTCGAGCCGGTCAGCGGCTGAGCAACCGAATGATCACGGCCCGCGTCTTCGGTGGTGAGCACCAGGAGGTGGACACCATGGAGGAAGCAGCCGCAGCGGCTGTCGCTGGTGTGGTCAGGGCGGTCGGCACAGGGCTGCTGGAGTGCGGGCAGTTCGCCCTGGAGCTGGCGGCGGCGGTGGCGGGCAAGGACCGCAAGAGCCCGTCCGGCGGGCCGGACGACGTGAGCACCGCCGACTGACGGAGTCCTCCGCGCCACCGCGAGATCCGGGCCCTGACCTCCGGTTCAGACCGGGGGCCAGGGCCCGGTGCCGGACCGCCGGAAGCCGTCAGCCGACCTTGTGCATCCAGCCGTGCGTGTCGGCGGTCGCGCCGCGCTGGAGGTTCAGCAGGGCCTCACGCAGCTTCAGTGTGACGGGACCCGGCGTGCCGTCCCCGTGCGTCCACTCGTCCGACTTGGTCTTGACATGCCCGATGGGCGTGACCACCGCGGCCGTGCCGCACGCGAAGACCTCGGTCAGCTCCCCGGACGCGGCGCCCGCACGCCACTGCTCCAGGGTGACGACACCCTCCTCGGCCGTGTAGCCGAGGTCCCGGGCGACCTGGAGCAGCGAGTCCCGCGTGATGCCCTCCAGGATCGAGCCGGTCAGCGTGGGCGTGACGATCCGGTCCCCGTACACGAACGCGACGTTCATCGACCCGGACTCCTCCACCTTCGTGCGGGTCACCGCGTCCAGGTAGACGACCTGATCGCACCCGTGCGCCGCGGCCTCCGCCTGGGGCAGCAGGGACGCCGCGTAGTTGCCGCCGGTCTTGGCGTCACCCGTGCCGCCGGGCACCGCCCTGACGTGGTCCTCGGCGACCCAGATCGTCACCGGCTTGACGCCGCCCGCGAAGTACGCGCCGGACGGCGACGCGATCAGCATGAACAGGTACTCGTTCGACGGGTGCACCCCGAGCGCGGCCTCCGAGGCGAACATGAAGGGCCGCAGGTACAGCGACTCCTCGCCACCGTGCGGCGGCACCCAGTCGGCGTCCTGCGCGAGCAGCGCGTCCAGCGCCTCGATGAACAGCTCCTCCGGCAGCTCGGCCATCGCCATCCGCCGCGCGGAGTTGCGGAAACGGCGGGCGTTGGCCTCCGGCCGGAAGACGGCGATGGAGCCGTCGGGCTGGCGGTATGCCTTGAGGCCCTCGAAGATCTCCTGGCCGTAGTGGAGCACGGCCGTGGACGGGTCGAGGGAGATCGGGCCGTACGGAACGAGCTGCGCGTCGTGCCAGCCGCGGCCCTCCGTCCACTTGATCGTCACCATGTGGTCGGTGAAGTGGCGGCCGAAGCCGGGGTTGGCCATGATCGCCTCGCGCTCGGCGGCGGAGAGCGGGCTGGCGGAGGGCTTGAGCTCGATCGTGGGCGTCGTCATGGTTGCGTGTCCTTCACCGTTGGTTGTGGCGGACCGCGTTTCACGCCCGCACGGCCGGAAACCGGCTGTACTAGGACGTCCGAGCTTTCACGTGCAGCGCGGCCCCGCGTTCGATTATCGCGCGTGACCGAGCGTGCTCGGAACCGGTCGTCACGGCTCGGATCCGGTGGTGTGCGGTGTGGGTGCGGCCCAGGTCGATGTTTTCACCCGGAGGCCGCACACGAGAAGCCGCCGGGTGCGATCGACCCGGCGGCTTCGCCGTACGTGACTGTACGAGGGAGAGCGCCGGGTCAGCCGGCTACTCGCGCGGCGAGCGCGTCGCCGACCTGCTCGGTGGAGCGGGGGGCGTCGCCGCGCTCGCCGAGGTCGGCGGCGACGGCGGTCTCGATGCGCTCGGCCTCGGCGTTGTGGCCGAGGTGCCGCAGGAGCAGCGCGACGGACAGGATCGTGGCCGTGGGGTCGGCCTTGCCCTGGCCTGCGATGTCCGGGGCAGAGCCGTGGACGGGCTCGAACATGGACGGGAACTCGCGGCCCGGGTTGATGTTCCCGGAGGCCGCGACGCCGATGCCGCCGGAGACGGCCGCGGCGAGGTCGGTGATGATGTCGCCGAAGAGGTTGTCGGTGACGATGACGTCGAACCGCTCGGGCTGGGTGACCAGATAGATGGTCGCCGCGTCGACGTGCATGTACTCGGTGGTGACCTCGGGGAACTCCTCGGCCACCTTGTTGAAGACGTCGGTCCACAGGTGACCGGCGAAGGTCAGCACGTTGTTCTTGTGGACCAGGGCGAGCTTCTTGCGGGGGCGGGCCTGCGCGCGGGCGAAGGCGTCCCGGACCACGCGCTCGACGCCGAAGGCCGTGTTGACGGAGACCTCGGTGGCGACCTCGTGCGGCGTGCCCTTGCGAATGGTGCCGCCGTTGCCCGTGTAGGGGCCTTCGGTGCCCTCGCGGACGACGACGAAGTCGATCTCCGGCTGGCCGGCGAGCGGGCTTGCGACACCGGGCAGGAGCTTGCTCGGGCGCAGGTTGACGTGGTGGTCGAACGCGAAGCGGAGCTTGAGCAGGAAGCCGCGCTCCAGGACGCCGGACGGAACGCTGGGGTCGCCGATGGCGCCCAGCAGAATCGCGTCGTGCCGCTTCAGGGCGTCGAGGTCGGCGTCCGTGAGCGTCTCACCGGTGGCGTGGTAGCGCCGCGCGCCGAAGTCGTACTCCTTGGTCTCCAGCTTCACATCCTGCGGGAGGACCGCGGAGAGGACCTTGAGCCCCTGGGCCACGACCTCCTGGCCGATGCCGTCACCGGGGATCACTGCGAGATTGATGCTGCGCGTGCTTGCCGACATGGCAGCACCGTACTCCCAGTCCCATGGAATGACATGGGAAGTCCAGCATTCGGACGCTCGGTGTCCCTCCCCCACCGCCTCAAGGGCGCGGGAGGCACTCCCCGCCGCCGTTGTCCCTGCGGTCGAACGCGCGCTGGAGGGCGGCGGCGGCGCTCTTCGCGGCCTGGCGGTCGGTTTCGATGGACGGGGAGACGTGACGGACTCGACGGCGGACGGGCGTCGCAGTGGCCATGAGGGATCGACTCCTTGAGAATCCTGTGGAAGAGCCCGGGAACAGGCGGATTTCGAAGGGCCGGAAGAGGCGGGGAGCGTGAGCCGCAGGGGTTGCCTGCCTGATGGCTCGGGCTCGCGACCGCCATTCGCCGGATCGGGCGAGACGTTCGGCTGCTACCAAGCTAGGACAGAGCGCCACTCCTGTCTGCACAATTACTCGGACTTCCTACTATCTGAGACGGGGCTCACCTCTTCGGCCGTCCGCGCTCGCCGCTCAGGCACAACACCGCCCCCGGCCGGGGTGGGGCCCGTGGCCGGGGGCGGGGTCAAAGGGGCGGTGCGCGGTGCGTGCGCCCGCCGGGAGGGCGTCAGCCCATGTGCGGGTAGACGTAGTCGGTCGGCGGGACCAGGGTCTCCTTGATGGCGCGGGTCAGCGTCCAGCGCATCAGGTTCTGCGGGGCACCGGCCTTGTCGTTGGTGCCCGAGGCACGGCCGCCGCCGAAGGGCTGCTGGCCGACGACGGCGCCGGTCGACTTGTCGTTGATGTAGAAGTTCCCGGCCGCGTAGCGCAGCTTGTCCATCGCCTCGCGGGCCGCGGCGCGGTCGCCCGCGATGATCGAGCCGGTCAGCGCGTAGTCGGAGACCGACTCCATCTGCTCCAGCATCTCGTCGTACTTGTCGTCCTCGTAGACGTGGACGGCGAGGAACGGGCCGAAGTACTCGGTGGTGAAGACCTCGTTGGCCGGGTCGGTGCACTCGACGACGGTCGGGCGCACGAAGTAGCCGGTCGAGTCGTCGTACGTGCCGCCCGCGACGATCGTGCAGGTGTCGTCGGCCTTGGCGCGGTCGATGGCCGCCTTGTTCTTGGCGAACGCGCGCTCGTCGATGACCGCGCCGATGAAGTTCGACAGGTCGGTGACGTCACCCATCTTGATGCCGTCGACCTCGGCCGCGAACTCCTCCTTGAAGCCGGAGTTCCAGATGGAGGCCGGGACGTAGGCGCGGGAGGTGGCCGAGCACTTCTGGCCCTGGTACTCGAAGGCGCCGCGGGTCAGCGCCGTCTTGAGGACGGCACGGTCGGCGCTGGGGTGGGCGACGACGAAGTCCTTGCCGCCGGTCTCGCCGACCAGGCGCGGGTAGGTGCGGTACGTGGCGATGTTGGTGCCGACCGTCTTCCACAGGTGCTGGAAGGTGCGGGTCGAACCGGTGAAGTGGATACCGGCGAGGTCGCGGTGGTTGAGGGCCACCTCGGAGACCTCAAGTCCGTCACCCGTCACCAGGTTGATGACGCCCTCGGGCAGCCCCGCCTCCTCCAGGAGCCGCATCAGCAGCACGGCGGCGTGGGTCTGCGTCGGGGACGGCTTCCAGACCACCACGTTGCCCATCAGGGCGGGGGCGGTGGGCAGGTTGCCCGCGATGGCCGTGAAGTTGAACGGCGTGATCGCGTAGACGAAGCCCTCCAGCGGGCGGTGGTCCAGGCGGTTCCAGACGCCCTGGGAGTTGGCCGGGGGCTGCTCGGCCAGCAGGTTGCGGGCGTAGGCGACGTTGAAGCGCCAGAAGTCGATGAGCTCGCAGGGCGTGTCGATCTCGGCCTGCTGGGCGGTCTTCGACTGGCCCAGCATCGTCGAGGCGGCGAGCGTCTCGCGCCAGGGGCCCGACAGCAGTTCGGCGGCGCGCAGGATGATCGCGGCGCGGTCGTCGAACGCCATGGCGCGCCAGGCCGGGGCGGCGGCCAGGGCGGCGTCGATCGCGTCCTGGGCGTCGGCCTGCGTGGCGTTGCCGTACGTGCCGATGACGGCCTTGTGGTTGTGCGGCTGCACCACGTCGAAGCGCTCGCCGCCGCCCATCCGCCGGACACCGCCGATGGTGCAGGGCAGCTCGATGGGGTTCTCGGCCAGCTCCTTGAGCTTGGCCTCCAGGCGGGCGCGCTCGGGCGAGCCGGGCGCGTAGCCGTGGACCGGCTCGTTGGCCGGGGTGGGAACCTTCGTCACGGCGTCCAGGGTCATGGCTCCGTATCTCCTTCGGGGGTCGTGGAGGCGGGTACAGCGGTTGTGCGGTCTGCGAGGAGGTTCAGCCCTTGGTGAGGACCGAGCGGGCGAAGAAGAGCAGGTTGGCCGGCTTCTCCGCGAGGCGGCGCATGAAGTATCCGTACCAGTCGGTGCCGTACGCGGTGTAGACACGCATCCGGTGTCCCTCGGCGGCGAGTCGCAGATGCTCGTCGCTCCGGATCCCGTACAGCATCTGGAACTCGTACTCGTCCAGTTTGCGCCCGGCGCGCCGGGCGAGCTCCTGTGCGATGGCGATCAGGCGCGGGTCGTGGGACCCCACCATCGGGTACCCGTCACCCTCCATGAGGATGCGCAGGATCCGTACGTACGCCTTGTCGATCTCGGCCTTGTCCTGGTACGCGACCTCGGCGGGCTCCTTGTAGGCGCCCTTGACCAGGCGGACACGGCTGCCGGAGGCGGCGAGGCGGCGGGCGTCGTCCTCGGTGCGGAAGAGGTACGACTGGATGACGCACCCGGTCTGGGGGAAGTCCTTCCGCAGCTCCTCGTGGATGGCGAACATCGAGTCGAGGGTGGTGTGGTCCTCGGCGTCGAGGGTGACGGTGGTGCCGATGGCGGCGGCGGCCTCGACCACCGGGCGCACGTTGGCGAGGGCCAGCTCGTGGCCGCCTTCGAGCGACTGGCCGAACATCGACAGCTTCACCGACATCTCGGCCCGCGTGCCGAGCTCCAGCTCCTTGAGCCGGCCGATCAGCTCCAGGTAGGCGTCACGGGCGGCGTGCGACTGCTCCACCGTGGTGATGTCCTCGCCGACGACGTCGAGGGTGACCTCAAGGCCCTTCGCGGCGGCATCCTCGACGACCCGCACGACCTGGTCGACCGTCTCACCGGCGATGAAGCGGGCGACGACCTGCTTGGTGCCCGGCGCCGCCGAGACGAAGGCGCGCATCTTGTCGCTGCGCGACGCGGCGAGGATCAGGGGAGCCAGCACGGGGCACCTCCACGGAGCATGTGTTGTCGGATGCGCCGACACCGGCCGGGAGAACAACGTCGCAACGGCGTGCGACACGGCAGGTACGGCACGGGGAACCACCGTGAAATCTAAGGATCACTTTGATCGTGTGCCATCGACAGCTGTCACGCATCCGTGGCCGACATCTCAGACAGGTGTATGAAGACGGCTGCCGCAGGCCCTCGACGAGGGGCCCCGGTGCGCGAGAATGGCGGGATGAAGGGTGACTACCAGGAACTGGTCGACGAGATCTCCGCGCTGCTCGACGCCCCGGCCACCCTGGAGAACCGGGACTTCCGGCTGATCGCGTTCGGCGCGCAGGTCAGCGACGGGGAGGGCGAGTTCGACGAGTCCGCCCTCGACCCGGTCCGCACCCGCTCGATCCTCACGCGCAGCTCGACCGCGGCCGTGCGCGCCTGGTTCGAGGGCTTCGGCATCACCCGCGCGACCGAGCCGGTACGCATCCCCGCCACCCCGGAGGCCGGGGTCTACCGGGGCCGCATCTGTCTGCCCGTGCGCCACCGGGGCATCGTCCTGGGATACGTATGGCTGCTCGACGAGGAGCCGGGGCCCACGCAGGAGCAGCTGGACGCGGCGATGGCGGTGGCCGGGCGGATCGGCGCGCAGCTGGCCGACGAGGCGCAGGCGGGCGCCGACATCACCCGCGAGTTCCACTCGGTGCTGACCGCGGAGCGCGGCTGGCAGCGGGACATGGCGGTGGCGGCGCTGCGCACGGCGCTCGGCGCCCGCGCGGACGGTCTGCACACGGTGGTCTGCGTGGCGCCCTGGCCCGCGGCCGACCCGGACACGGTCTTCGGCAGCTCACCGGCGCGTACGATCCCGGCGGCCGAGGCGCTGTGCACGGTGCCGTGGGGCGTGACGCAGCAGTGTCTCGCGCTGCTGGTGCGGCTGCGGTCGCCGGAGGTGCTGGACCCGGCGGTCAAGGCGGCGGACACCCTGCGGGTGCGCGCCGGTACGGCGGTGGGCGCGGTGGCGGCGGGTATCGGGGCGCCGCGCGCGGACCTGGCCGAGCTGCCGACGGCGTGGCAGGAGGCGGCGGCCGCTACCCGGACGGCCCTGGCCGAGCCGCGTCTTGGCCCGGACGCGCGGTGGGCGCGGATCGGCCCGTACCGGCTGCTGACGGCGCTGCCGCCGGAG
>NZ_JAPHNL010000062.1 GCF_026274175.1 Streptomyces beihaiensis | reverse complement strand
CGCGTCGGCCGGGCCCCGCCACAGTGCCGCGACCGGGTCCGGGCCCTCAGCCCCGCCCGGACGCGGCCGTACCGGCCCGCAGGGCCACCCGGTCCCCGCCCGCGTACACGTTCATGGAGGTCCCCCGCAGAAAGCCCACGAGGGTCAGGCCGCTCTCCTCGGCCAGCTCGACCGCGAGCGACGAGGGCGCCGACACGGCCGCGAGCACCGGAATGCCCGCCATCACCGCCTTCTGCGCCAGCTCGAACGAGGCCCGCCCCGACACCAGGAGCACCGACCGCGACAGCGGCAGCCGCCCGTCCTGCAGTGCCCGCCCGACCAGCTTGTCCACCGCGTTGTGCCGGCCCACGTCCTCGCGTATGTCGACAAGCCGCCCCTCCTCGTCGAAGAGCGCGGCGGCGTGCAGCCCGCCCGTCCGGTCGAAGACGCGCTGCGCCTGACGCAGCCGGTCCGGCAGCGAGGCGAGCAGCTCCGGCTCCAGGCGCAGCGGGGGAGTGTCGGCGATCGGGAACCGGGCCGTCGTGCGCACCGCCTCCAGGCTGGCCTTCCCGCACAGACCGCACGACGACGTGGTGTAGACGTTGCGCTCCAGCGTGATGTCGGGGAGCACGACGCCCGGCGCGGTCCGCACATCGACCACGTTGTACGTGTTCGAGCCGTCCTGCGTGGCCCCCGCGCAGTACACGATGTTCTGCAGGTCGCCCGCCCCGCCGAGCACACCCTCGCTGACCAGGAACCCGGCGGCGAGCGGGAAGTCGTCGCCCGGCGTGCGCATGGTGATGGCGAGCGGTCTGCCGTTCAACCGGATCTCCAGCGGCTCCTCGGCGACGAGCGTGTCGGGGCGGGCGGAGACCTGGCCGTCCCTGATCCGGATGACCTTGTGCCGCTGTGTGACGCGTCCCATGTGACCTTCAGTCCTCGGTGCTCAGTCCCGGTTCTGCACATGCTGGTAGCCGAAGCGACCCTTGACGCAGAGGCTGCCGTGCGTCACCGGGTTGTCGTGCGGGGAGGTGACCTTGACGATCTCATTGTCCTGCACGTGCAGCGTGAGATCGCAGCCGACGCCGCGGTACGCGCACACCGTCGTCGTCTCGGTCTGCGCCGACTCGTCCCACGTCCGGCCGCCCGCATGTCGAACTCCGACTTGAACGACAGCGTGCCCGTGGGGCACACCTCGACGCAGCTGCCGCAGTCCACACACGCCGAGTCGGTCAGCGGCGCGTCGTGCGCCACCCCGATGCGGGCGCCGAAACCGCGCCCCGCCACGGAGATCGCGCGCCCGCGTCGGTACACGCCGCGTCCGGTGCGCGCGACCGGGCGCACGCTGGGAAGCCTCCAAGACGCGCGCCCGAATCCTGTCGAATGACCTCACCTCGTACGGGCCCCCGGCTGGTCACACTGGATGATCCACAGCTCGTACGGCCCGAGGGGACTTCCATGAACGGCTCGCGCATCACGGGGATCGGCCACTACCAGCCGCCCCGCATCCTCACCAACGAGGAGCTGGCCGATATGGTCGACACCAGTGACGAGTGGATTCGCTCCCGCGTCGGCATCCGCACCCGGCACATCGCGGGCCCCGACGAGCCGGTCGACGAGCTCGCCGCGCACGCCGCCGCCAAGGCTCTGGCCTCGGCCGGGCTGACCGCCCACGACATCGACCTGGTCGTCGTCGCCACCTCCACCGCGCGCGACCGCTCCCCGAACACCGCGGCCCGCGTCGCCCACCGCCTCGGCATCCCCTCGCCCGCCGCGCTCGACCTGAACGTCGTGTGCGCGGGCTTCACGCACGCCCTGGCCACCGCCGACCACACACTGCGGGCCGGGGCCGCCCGCCGCGCCCTGGTCGTCGGTGCCGACGAGATGTCCGCCGTGACCGACTGGACCGACCGCTCCACCTGCGTCCTGGTCGGCGACGGCGCGGGCGCCGTGGTGGTCGAGCCGTGCGCCGAGGGCGAGGAGCCCGGCATCGGCCCGGTCCTGTGGGGCTCGGTACCCGAGATGGGCAACGCCGTCCGCATCGAGGGCGAGCCCGCCCGGTTCGCCCAGGAGGGCCAGTCCGTCTACCGGTGGGCCACGCGGCAGCTGCCGCCGCTCGCCCGGCAGGCATGCGAGCGGGCCGGTGTCGCCCCGGCCGACCTCGCCGCGATCGTCCTGCATCAGGCCAACCTGCGGATCGTCGAACCCCTCGCCCAGCAGATCGGTGCCACGCGCGCGGTCGTGGCCAGGGATGTCGTCGAGTCCGGCAACACGTCCGCGGCGAGCGTCCCGTTGGCCCTGTCCAAGCTGGTCGAACGGGGTGACGTCGACAGTGGTGCGCCCGCCCTCCTCTTCGGCTTCGGCGGAAACCTCTCGTACGCGGGGCAGGTCGTGCGCTGCCCGTGAACGTCGCTCCGGTGGTGGCGATCGCGCTCGGCGGACTGTATGCGAAAGACAATCCAGTCGTCCGCCGCCCCCAGCCCCCGCCAGTGGAGGGAGACCGCGATGTTGTCCGCAGGACTGCCCCAGGGATCGGTGCCCAGGCCCGAACGTCCGGGCCCGCTGCGCGAGCGGGTCTACGAGGCGCTGCTCGAACTGATCACGACCCGTACTCTGCGGCCCGGTCAGCACCTGGTGGAGAGCGAGCCGGCCGGACACCTCGGAGTCTCCCGCCAGCCCGTGCGCGAGGCACTGCAGCGGCTCGACACCGAGGGCTGGGTGGACCTGCGGCCCGCCCAGGGCGCGTTCGCGACCGCGACCAGTGATCGGCGGTAGGGGGCCGGCCTCAGTAGCCGGGCCCCCTACCGATGCCGCGTCCCCTCATGTGTCGCCGCTGCCGCCGCCTTCCCCCGGCCCGGCTGCCGCAGCAGCAGCGCCAGCAGGGCGGCCACCATGGATGTTCCGCCGGCCGGCCCGTACGCGCCGTCGTGGCCCCACGCGCCGACCACCATCGAGCCGAGTCCGCCGCCGAACAGGCAGCTGACGAGCTTGCCGCTGTGGACCAGGCCGTAGGTGGTGGCGTTGTGGTCCTCGCCGAAGCAGTCCGGTGTCAGCGCCGCGAACAGCGAGTAGAACGCGCCGCCGCCGAAGCCCGACAGGAACGCGGACCGCGCGGCTCGTGCCCGAACGGCTCACGGACGCCGGGTGGACGACCGGCTGCGTACGGTGTTCGCGACCGCACCCGCCGTGACGCCGGAGCCGGTGTCGCCTGGTCGGCATATACGCAGGTGAAACGCACTCCGAAACCTTGGTATTGTTGTCCGTGTCGCCGCGGGGAACACCCCGCGACAAGCGGCAGACACCTTGTCCGGGTGGCGGAATGGCAGACGCGCTAGCTTGAGGTGCTAGTGCCCTTTATCGGGCGTGGGGGTTCAAGTCCCCCCTCGGACACCAGAGAACCAGAGCAGAAGGCCCCTCTCCGAGGGGCCTTCGTTCGTTTCCGGGCAGTAACTTAGGGCCCGTCGTCGCGGGCGCCGAGATGGGTAGGTACCTACGACCCTGACAGGCACGCCCCTGATCGCAGATCTCCGTAAGACCTTCTTCCGAGGAGAGAACACGAGACATGTCTGCACAAGAGCAAGGTCCCCCCGAGCCGCCCGAGCAGCAGGAGCCGGTCGGGCCGCCAGAGCCGCCCGACCCCTCCGGGCGCCCCGCCCCGCAGCTGATCGGAGTGGTCGCCGAGTCCGCACCCGGTGAGACGAGGGTCGCGGCGGTGCCGTCGACCGTCCGCCAGTTCCTCGGCCTGGGCTACGAGGTCGTCGTGGAGTCAGGGGCCGGTGCCGCCTCCGGCTTCGGCGACCGGGAGTACACCGACGCCGGAGCGCGCATCGGCGACGCCTGGGACGCGGACGTCGTCCTGAAGGTCAACGCGCCCTCGGACGCCGAGACCGCCCGGCTGCGCGCGGGCGCGACCGTGATCGCGCTGCTCACCCCGGCCCAGAGGCCCGAACTGCTGCGGGCCCTCGCCGACGCCTCGGTGACCGCCCTCGCCCTCGACGCGGTGCCACGCATCTCCCGCGCCCAGTCCATGGACGTCCTGTCGTCCATGGCGAACATCGCCGGATACCGGGCGGTCATCGAGGCGGCGCACGTCTTCGGCCGGTTCTTCACCGGCCAGGTCACCGCGGCCGGAAAGGTGCCGCCCGCGAAGGTTCTGGTCGCCGGGGCCGGAGTCGCCGGACTCGCGGCGATCGGCGCCGCCTCCAGCCTCGGCGCGGTCGTACGGGCCACCGATCCGCGCCCCGAGGTCGCCGACCAGGTGAAGTCGCTGGGCGGCGAGTACCTGGCCGTGGACGTAGCCCAGGAGGCGAGCACCGACGGGTACGCCAAGGCGACCTCCGCCGACTACGACCGTGCCGCCGCCCGGCTCTACCGCGAGCAGGCAGAGGACGTGGACATCGTGATCACCACCGCGCTCGTCCCCGGCCGGCCCGCGCCCCGCCTGCTGACCGCCGAGGACGTGGCGGCGATGAGACCGGGCAGCGTCATCGTCGACATGGCGGCCGCGACCGGCGGCAACGTCGAGGGCACCGTGCCCGGCCGCGCCGTCGTCACCGACAACGGCGTCACCCTCATCGGCTATACCGACCTCGCCTCCCGGCTGCCCGCCCAGGCATCGCAGCTGTTCGGCCGGAACACGGCCAACCTGGTCGCACTGCTGACGCCCGGCAAGGACGGGCGGCTCACGCTCGACTTCGACGACGTCGTGCAGCGCGGCGTGACCGTGGTGCGCGACGGCGAGATCACCTGGCCGCCTCCGCCCGTCACCGTCTCGGCCGCCCCGACCGCACCCGCCGACCGGGCCGCGGGCGACTCCGCGGCGGCCGCGCCGGAGCAGGAAAAGCGGAGACTCACGACGGCCGGAAGGTTCGGCCTGGTCGGGCTCGGGATGGCCGCGATGTTCCTGCTCGTCGCCTTCGCGCCCGCCCAGCTCGCCTCCAACTTCACGGTGTTCGCGCTGGCCGTCGTGATCGGCTACTACGTCATCGGCAAAGTGCACCACGCCCTGCACACGCCGCTGATGTCCGTGACCAACGCGATCTCCGGGATCGTCGTCATCGGGGCGCTGCTGCAGATCGGGCACGAGAGCCGCGTCGTGACCGTGCTGTCCTTCGCGGCCGTCCTCCTGACCAGCGTCAACGTCTTCGGAGGCTTCGCCGTCACCCGCCGCATGCTGTCGATGTTCTCGAAAGGCTGAGCCGAGATGTCTTCCCTGACGGCCTCGCACGCGGCCGACCTCGTCGCCGCCCTGCTGTTCATCCTCAGCCTGGCCGGCCTGTCCCAGCACCGCACGTCCCGCGCCGGAGTCGCCTACGGCATCGCCGGTATGGCCTGTGCTCTCGTCGGCACGATCGTGGTGGCGGCGCAGTCCGTCAGCGCCGTCACGGTCGCCCTGATCCTCCTGGCGATGACGCTCGGCGCGATCGCCGGGCTGTGGCGCGCCCGCCGCGTCGAGATGACCCAGATGCCGGAACTCATCGCTGTGCTGCACAGCTTCGTCGGCCTCGCCGCTGTCCTCGTGGGCTGGAACAGCTACCTGGAGGTGGAGTCGCACGGCACGGCACAGCACCGCGTCGGCGCCGGTCTGCTCGGCATCCACCACGCCGAGGTGGTCATCGGCGTCTTCATCGGTGCCGTGACCTTCACGGGCTCGATCGTCGCGTTCCTCAAACTCTCCGCCCGCATCAGGTCGAGCCCGCTGATGCTGCCGGGCAGGAACGCGCTCAACCTCGGCGCGCTCGCCGCGTTCGTCGCCCTGGCGGTCTGGTTCACCATCAGCCCCGGCCTGCCGCTGATGGTCGCCGTGACCGTACTGGCGCTGGCGCTCGGCTGGCACCTGGTCGCCTCGATCGGCGGCGGCGACATGCCCGTCGTCGTCTCCATGCTCAACAGCTACTCGGGATGGGCGGCAGCCGCGGCCGGGTTTCTCCTCGACAACAACCTGCTCATCGTCACCGGGGCGCTGGTCGGCTCCTCCGGTGCCTACCTGTCGTACATCATGTGCAAGGCGATGAACCGGTCCTTCCTCTCCGTCATCGCGGGCGGCTTCGGCATCGATGCGCCGTCCCACGGCGACGAGGAGCAGGGCGAACACCGCGAGGTGCGGGCCGCGGAGGTGGCTCAGTCGCTCGCCCGCGCCACCTCGGTGATCATCACCCCCGGCTACGGCATGGCCGTCGCCCAGGCCCAGCACCCCGTGGCCGAGCTGACCCGGCGGCTGCGCGAGCGGGGCGTCGAGGTCCGCTTCGGCGTCCACCCGGTCGCCGGGCGGCTGCCGGGGCACATGAACGTACTGCTCGCGGAGGCGAAGGTGCCGTACGACATCGTCCTGGAGATGGACGAGATCAACGACGACTTCCCCGACACCACCGTCGTCCTCGTCATCGGCGCCAACGACACCGTCAACCCGTCCGCCGCCGAGGACCCCGGCAGTCCGATCGCCGGGATGCCGGTGCTGAGGGTCTGGGAGGCGGAACAGGTCGTCGTCTTCAAGCGGTCCATGGCCTCCGGATACGCGGGCGTGCAGAACCCGCTGTTCTTCCGCGAGAACACCGGGATGCTGTTCGGCGACGCCAAGCACAGCGTGGAGGAGATCCTCCAGGAGCTGGGCAGCGACGGCCGCCAGGACGCGGTGCCCGCCACGAGCCGGGCGTAGGGCAGGCCCTCGCGTGCGGGGCGTCGGCGTGAACACCGCGAAGCCGTACAGGTACATGAGCGCCAGGCCCGCGCGCGCGGGGCGTCGGCCGGGGCCCGCTCCGGTGCGGACCGGCGCCCCGCGGTGGTGTTCAGGTGGTCAGCCGTGGGTCCGCGCCTCGAGCGATCTGCGGGTGTACGGGCCGTACTCGCCGTCCGGGTCGCCGCGCAGGCCCTCGGCGACCTGGTAGCGGAAGACCGCCTCGTGCACGAGGGGCGTGAACAGTCCCTCCACCGGGGCGTCGGCGGCGAGGAAACCCGCCTGCTTCAGGCGGCGTTCGAGCTCGGCCACGTCGGGGCCCGTGTCACCGGGGAGCAGGACGCGGGCTGTGGCGGGGGCGGCCGGTCGGGTGCCGGACGCCGTCAGAGTACGCGGCCGCTGGTGGCGCTCCGTTGCCGCGCCGTGCGACGGCCCGGGTGCCGGAGGGGGTGTCTTTGTCGGTGTCGCCGTACTGGTGCGTGAGGAAGGGGCGGAGGGGACGGGGGCGCTCGTGGGGTCGGTCCCTTCCGCGTGGTCGTCGCCGTCCGCCCTCAAGCCGTCGCCCGCGCGGGCGTGTTCGACGAAACCGTCGGCACGTGGGGTGCCGCTGCCGGAGGTCAGGGCGTACGAGGCCACGAACAGGGCAGAGGCGAGGACGGCCGCCCCGCCGAAGAGCACCGGCCGACCCTGACCCTGACCCCGACCCCGCCCCCGGCTCCGCGCAGGCGGCTTGCGGCGGCGCCCGGTGGTCCGGTGCGGGCGGGGGCGGCGCGCGGGCTCCGGCGGGGCGTAGGCCCTGAAGAGGGCGAGCGGCGCCGTCGGCGGGTCCGTGGCGCTCACGTCACCCGCGGCGGTCTGCAACGGGGCGTAGGGGCGTATGTGCATGGGGTCGGCGTGGTCGGCCGACAGCGGGGCGGTGCAATCGCACATCCCCTCCGGCAGGGCGGAGAGCTCGGAGCCGCAGTGCGGGCAGCTGTAGCGGATCGGGGTGGCCATGCGCTTACTGGTCTCCTCCGGTGGACTTCGGCGGCCTGAGAGCACTATCGCGCAACTGCCTTGCGGTGGGCCTTAACTGCCCCTTAAGCGCACCTTAGGCGCCTTGACCGGGGACGCGCGGGGACGTGACCATGCGGGTGTTCCCTTCGCTGCCGCACATGTGACGACCCGTCCGGTGATCTCGCGGTGAACGTGTGTCCCTTCTCGATCCGAGCGAAAGACCGACCATTCATGCGCATTTCCGCCTCCGCGGCCGTCCTCGCCCTCTCGGGCTCCCTGGTCCTCGCCGGTGCCACGAGCGCGGCGGCCGCGCCCGGCTCGGGCCCCGCCGCGTGCTCCACGGACACCGCCCTCTCCCTCGCGGTGAGCTACAGCGAGTTCGTCGAGGGGGACGCTGTCCGCAGCCCGGACAGCGAGGGCGCCGTCGCGGTCGGCGGCGACGCGGACTTCACCGGCGGCTTCAGCGTGGGCAGCCACATCGGCGCCACGGCCGCCGCCCTGCGCGACGGCGCGTCCCTGGTCGTCGGCGGCACGCTCAAGACCGGAGACACGGCGTACACGGTTCTCGAACACGGAAGCGGCGTCTACGGAAAGCTGGACGGGCGTCCCGTCGAGGTCAAGGACAAGGGCGCCAGGGCCGTACAGGGCGCCGCCCCCATCGACTTCCCCCGGGAGTTCCGCGCGCTGCGCGCCACGTCCGCGCGGCTCGCCCGCCAGAGCGCCACCGGCACGGCCGACATGTCCGGGGCGGGCGACGCCACCCGGCTGACGCTCAGCGGCGACAGCGCCGGGTTGAACGTGTTCAGCGTCGGCGCGGCGCAGTTGCAGCAGGCCAAGCGTGTCGTCGTGGACACCCCGGCCGGTTCGACCACTCTCGTCAACGTCACCGGCGGCGCCTACGACCAGGCGGCCGCGGCCACGTACCGCGTCGACGGCCCGGCCGCGAGGCTGCTGTGGAACTTCCCCGACGCCACCGAGGTGACCAAGAACAGCCACAACGCCTGGCCCGGCACCGTGCTCGCCCCGCATGCCGCCGTCGACCTGGGTGACGGGGGCCCGGTCGACGGCACCGTCATCGCCGCATCGCTGCGCGGCACCGGCAGCGCCGAGACCCACCACTACCCGTTCTCCGGCTGCCTGACCCCGGCCAAGCCCTCGGGCGGCGCCGCTTCCGTCACGCCACCCGCAACGCCGGCCGCCACCCCCGCCACACCGGCTGCCACGCCCACCGCGCCCGCCGCCAGTACCTCCGCTCCGGCCAATGGTGCGGGCGGCGACGACCACCGGGACCAGCGGAAGTCCTCCGGTTCGCTGGCCCTGACCGGTGGCACGGTGCTGCCGCTCGCCGGTGCGGGCGCAGCCGTCCTGGTGGCGGGCTGCGCGCTGGCCTACGCGGCTCGGCGACGGCGTCGTCAGGCGTAGAAGAACCCGCGAGCCGCGTGGCGGGTCGGTCGGGGCGGGTTCCGTTCGCCGGCGCGCCCCGGTAGAGCTGGTTCCCATGGACACCTCACAGCGGACCATCGGCGTACGGCACGTCCGCGCGCTGCTGGGCGGCGCGCGCGGGCGCGGCCTCGACACGGCGGCTCTGCTGCACGCCGCGCGGATCCCGCCCCTGCTCACGGCGGACCCGCGCGCCCGGGTCACCGAGCGCCAGTTCGCCGCCTTGTTCCGGCGGCTGTACGCCGCGACGCAGGACGAGTTCCTCGGTCTCGGGGCGGCGGTGAGCAGGCCGGGGACGTTCGCCATGATGTGCAGGGCCTCACTCGGCTGCCCCGACCTCGGCGCGGCGGTACGCCGCGGCGCGGAGTTCTACGGGCTCTTCCCCGGCGGCCCCGAACTCGCCCTGGAGCCGGCGGAGTCGGATACCGACGCGGCCTTGTACGTGCGCGGTGCCCGGCCCCCGAGCGGCGGCGGTGACCCGTACCTCACCGAGTGCGTCCTCGCCATCTGGCACCGCCTGTGCGGCTGGCTGATCGGCCACCGCATCCCGCTCACCGGTGTCGACTTCGCCTTCCCCGCGCCGCGGCCTGGCGAGGAGCGGCTCGCCGAGCACCGTGAACTCTTCGGCTGTGACGTGGAGTTCGGTGCGCCGCACAGCCGGGCCCGCTTCGGCCGGCGCTGGCTGGCCGCACCGCTCGTACGGGACGAACCCGCGCTCGATGCCATGCTGCGCCGGGCCCCCGTGGAGTTGCTCGCCCGGCGGCCGTACGCGACGACGACCGCCGAGCACGTACGTGCCGCGCTCGCCGCTGCGCTGCGCTCGGGTGCCCGGCTGCCCGCGCTGACCGAACTGGCCGACCGCCTCGCCGTGTCGACGGCGACCCTGCGCCGACGGCTCGCCGTCGAGGCCACGTCGTACCGGGCGGTCCGCGACGACGTGCTCAGGGAGGCGGCCCTCGCCTCGCTCGCCGATGGCCGCGCGTCCGTCGAGAGCGTCGCCCGGCGGCTCGGTTTCGCGGAGGACACGTCGTTCCACCGGGCGTTTGTCCGGTGGACCGGAACGACGCCGGGGGCGTATCGGCGAGCCGCGGTCACCGGCCGGTGAGTAACTGACGCTTCCGGTCGGTGAACGTGAGCGTTCCGGTCAGCCCGCCCGGCGGCGCGGGCTCACTAACTTTCTGTCAACAGCGGCTCGGAAATGGTCCGTCGGGACCACCAGGCCGCTCACCTTCGCTGGTCACCTGCACCGGGAGAGCCGCATGAGGAATTCCGCCCGCCGTACCGCGCTCGCCGCCGCCACCGCGCTGCCACTGGCCCTCGCGGCCCCGCTCACCGCCCACGCCGACTCCGGATCCGGCCCCGTGTCCTCCGCCTCCGCCTCGTCCGG
Source organism: Streptomyces beihaiensis (assembly GCF_026274175.1). Classification (GTDB taxonomy): domain Bacteria; phylum Actinomycetota; class Actinomycetes; order Streptomycetales; family Streptomycetaceae; genus Streptomyces; species Streptomyces beihaiensis. The sequence goes on along the minus strand of NZ_JAPHNL010000062.1, from coordinate 4,657 downwards.
GCGGCCCGGCGATCTGGTATCCGTGGCCCGGTCGTCGTTCCACCCGCTGCCCGGACAGCCGACAGGCACGAAGGCGTGGAAGATCCTGTACCGCTCCACCACGGCGACCGGCGCCCCGGACACCGTCTCCGGCACGGTCATCGTGCCCCAGGACGGCCGCACCGGCCCCCGCCCCCTGGTCACCTACGCGGTCGGCACGGTCGGGCTCGCCGACCGGTGCGCGCCCAGCGCGGGCTTCCCGAACGGCACCACCATGGAGGCCAACCTCATCCAGCAGCTCACCGCGCGCGGCTGGGCCGTCGCCGTCACGGACTACGAGGGCCTCGGCACGCCCGGCGAGCACACCTACACGGTGGGCCGCTCCGAGGGGCAGGCGATGCTCGACGCGGCCCGCGCGGCGATCCGGCTGCCCGAGGCGGGACTGGGCGCGGACACCCCGGTCGGCGTCATGGGCTACTCGCAGGGCGGCCAGGCGGCCGGCTGGGCGGCCGAGTTGCACAAGTCGTACGCGCCCGAACTGAACCTCAAGGGCACGGCGGCCGGCGGCGTACCCGGCGACCTGATGAAGGTGGCGGCCGCCGACGACGGCTCGTACGGCTCGGGCCTGGTCCTCATGGCGGCCATCGGCCAGAACGCCGCCTTCCCCGAACTGGACCTCGACTCGTATCTGAACGCGCGCGGCCGCGATCTCGTCGGCAGACTGAAGAACAGCTGCGTGATCGACGGCTCGGTGCTCGGCTCTTTCACCCGGATCAAGGACGTCACCGTCAAGAACCCCCTCGCACAGGCCGACTGGCAGGCCAGGCTGAACCAGTCGAAGGTCGGCACGCTCGCCCCCGACGCGCCGGTGTACCTGTACCACGCGCTCGGCGACGAGCTGATCCCGTACCGCGTCGGCCGCCAGGTCAGGGCCGACTGGTGCGCGCGCGGCGCGAACGTGGAGTGGCACACGGTGCCCGTCGGCGAGCACATCAGCGGCGTCATCACCCAGTCGCCGTTCGCCGCGCAGTGGCTCGCCGACCGCTTCTCGGGCAAGCCCGCGCACAGCACCTGCTAGACGTGAGGTGACCGGCGCGGCCCCGACGGCGGAGCGCACGCCGTCAGGGCTCCCGGCAGCCAGCCGAGCACCACGCCCCACACCGCGCCGAACACCGCCCCGGCCACCGCGTAGCCGCACCAGCCGCCCCACCCGGCCTCCACCATCCGCGCCACCACCAGTCCCCGCCACGTCCCGGCGACCGCCCCACCCGCGACCAGCGCCGTCCAGCCGGCGGCAAGACGTCGGACCCGGCCCCCGTCCGGCCGGAGCCGAACGTGCCGCCGCACCCGCAGCACGGCGACCGCGCACAGCACCGTCGCGGCGAAGTCCTCGGTCAGCTGCCACGCCCACGTCGTCCCGCCGAGCGGCGTGGCGCGCAGCCCCGGAAGCCCGAACGGCACCCCGAGCGCGCTCGGCACGAGCACGGTGCCCACGTGAGCCGTCACGGACGTGAGCAGTGGAGCGGCGCCGCACGCCACGGTGAGCAGCAGACAGCCGCAGAGCACGGACGTGGTCGCGGTCCAGCGGTGTTTGGTCGGCATCGGCATGACCGGTCACTGTAGACAGCCGACCGTCGGCCGAACAGGCCCTGAGCGGACGGAAGGTGAACAATGCTCAGGTCTGTTGTCGCGGCTCCGGCGGGCCTACGATCCGCGCCATGAGGCTGATGCCGAACACGAACCTGAGGGCGAAGTGGCGTACGTGGACCGTGGTCTCGCTCGTCCTCGCGGTAGCCGCCGCGCTGCTCGTCGCCGTCGGCCCCGAGCGTGCGAGCGGGGCGGACGGCGCGGGCGGGCGCCGCTGGATCACGGACGGGCAAGGTCGCGCTCTCGTCCTCAACGGCCTCAACACCGCATCGAGCGCCAAGTCCGCGCCGGACGGCATGCCGTGGATCCACTCGGCCGACGTGGCCCGTGAGAAGAGGCGACTCGGCACGAACTTCGTCCGGTTCCTCATCCAGTGGCGCACCATCGAACCACGCCCCGGCAGGTACGACGACCGGTACCTCGACGAGGTCGCCGCACGCGTTGGCTGGTACGGATCGCGCGGCTACCACGTGATGCTCGACATGCACCAGGACGTCTACGGCCCTCGCACCAAGGGCAACGGCGCGCCCGCCTGGGCGACCGAGACGGACGGACTGCCGGTCGCCGAGCAGGGGCAGTGGGAGTTGGAGTACGTCCAGCCGGGCACGCTGCGCGCCTTCGATCACTTCTGGGGCACCAGAAGGGCCGGCCGGAACCTGCGGGCCCGGTACGCGGCGGCGTGGGCGCACGTCGCCGCGCGGTTCGCGCACGACCCGGCGGTCATCGGCTACGACCTGATGAACGAACCGTGGGGCGGCTCCCTCCAGGGCCCCGCCTTCGAGGCCGGCCCCCTCGCGGCCCTCTACCGCAGGACCATCGCCGCGATCCGGTCCGTCGACCCCGACTCCTGGATCTTCGTCGAACCGGAGGCCGTGAGCGCCAACTGGGGCCTGCCGAGCGGGCTTCCGTACCTGAAGGACCCGCGCGGCGACGGCGACCGCGCCCGCATCGCGTACGCACCCCACCTCTACCCGCTGCCCATGGACCTCGGTGGCGGCTACACCGGCGGCACCAGGGCGTGGGTGCGGCGCACGCTCGGCTCGTGGCGCGCCCAGACCGAACGCACCGCGCGCCGCCTCGACGCCCCCGTCGTCATCGGCGAGTACGGACTCGACGCGACGCGGCCAGGAGCCCTGACGTACGTCGCCGAGGTGCGCCGCACCGCCGAGCGGCTGGGCGCGGGCACCGCCTACTGGTCCAACGACCCCGGCCCCTGGGCCCCGTGGCGTCGATCGAAGGGCGGCCGGTTGCGGGCGACGAAGCTGCTAGCGGTCCTCGACCGGCCGACCCCGCTCGCCGTCGCGGGGATACCGGAGTCGTACGGGTGGGACGGCAAGTCCCATACGCTCGCCGTCCGTTGGGAGGGTGCGGCGGGGGTGACGGGCGGCACCGAGGTGTACCTGCCCGAGCGCTTCTTCCCGGACGGCGGACGGGTGACCGGTGGCGACGTCGTCTCGTGGGACGCCGCCTCCCGGGTTCTGGTCCTGCGGTCGGGTCCGGGCGACCACCACGTGCGGATCACGCCCGCGACGGGGGCGCGCGGGTGAGCGGACGCCGTGGGCGCGGCCGTGGTCCGTGCGGTCGGCGCGTCGCCGCCACCGTGACCGCCCGACCCCGGCGTCGGCAGCGTGCTCTGGCGGCGGCCCGAGTCGGGGCCGACCCGCGCCCGGAACGCGCCGCGCACCGTCGTCGCGGGCGGCCCGGGCCGTCAGCCGCTGCGGCGCAGTGAGCGGCGCAGGTGGAGCTGGGCGAGCAGCCGGTGCTCCGGGTCGGCCAGGTCGAGACCGGCGAGCGTCGCCGCCCGGTGGACGCGGTAGCGCAGCGTGTTGGGGTGGATGTGCAGGCCCCGGGCGACCGGCGTGGTCTCGCCGAAACCCTCCAGGTAGCGCAGGAGCGACTCGGCGAGCGCGGTGCCCTGTCGGCGGTCCTGGGCGACGAGCGCGTCCAGGGCGCCGTCGTGCGTCTGAGGGTGCTGGTCGATGAGGTCGAGGACGGTGTTCACGGCGAGCGTCGCCCGCATCTCGTGCGCGGTGGCCAGGCGCCGGTCGGGCTCCTTGGCCAGCGCCGTCAGCACCCGTTCGGCCTCCCGGCGCGCGGCCGCCGCGTCGTCGAGCCGCGCGAGACGGACCACCGCCGCCTGCGCGGCGCCGCCGAGCCTGGCCCGAACCGCCGCGACCAGACCGGCCGCCCACTCGACCGCGGACCGGCTCACCACCGTGCCCGCCGCCGTTCCCGACGGTTCGCCCGCGTCCGGGAGCAGCAGGAAGAGCCGCCCGTCGCACCAGCCGGGCAGCGCGGTGCGCCGGTAGGCGGCCGCGTGCACCGCGGCGACGCGGCGTGCCTCGGCACGCGGCCCGGCCCCCGCCCCGTCGCCCGGCACCCGCGGATCCAGCGCGACCAGCGCGGCCGGGGCGTCGGCGGGCAGGCCGAGCCGCCCGGCGAGCAGTGCCGCCGGCACCCGTTCGTCCAGGACGCCGCTCAGCAGCTCCGCCGACGCGCTGTCGTCGCCGTCCGCACCGGCCCCCGGCCCCTCGGCGAGCCGCACCGCCGCCACCCGCGCCGCACCGCGCAGCACGTCCGCCGCCGACGCGTCCAGCGGCTCCCCGTCCTCGTGCAGCCAGATCGTGCCGAGCAGCCGCGGCCCCGACCGTACGGCGGTCACCAGGCGGGCGCGGATGCCGAGGCCCGGATGGGCGTCGACCCGGACCACCTCGTCGGGCTCGCGCAGCCGGTCCCACACGCCCCAGGCGCGCAGCACCTTCAGATACTCCTCCGGGCAGGTCCGTCCCATGATCGTCATGCGGCGCAGCTCGTCCGCGTACTCGTCGGTCTGCGAGTAGGCGAGCACGCGGTGCGCGGCGTCCTCCACGGTGACGCTGCCGCCGGTCAGGCCCGCGACCGTCTCGGCGAGCGCGAACAGGTCGCCGTGCGCGAGCGCCGTCGTGCCGCCCGGCAGCGCCCGGTCGTCCACGACCGTGCGGGCGAGCGCCTCCGCCTCGTCCCAGGCCACGTCGCCGCCGATGGTCAGCAG
>NZ_JAPHNL010000061.1 GCF_026274175.1 Streptomyces beihaiensis | reverse complement strand
ACCCGACGCTCTTCCGATCTGAGGCGGAGGGCGACGCGTCGGCGGCCGCTCACGCCGAGCACGCAACCGCCGAGGCGCAGACGGAGGGCTCGCGGAGCCGGGCGGCCGCGCAGGAGCGGACCGACCGGTCCGAGGACGGGCAGAAGCCCGCGCGGCGCTCCTCCGGTGGGGCGCAGGAAGGTTCTGGCAGCGGTCGGAGCGGGGCCACCGCCCGGCGCAGGTCCCGTGGGGGCAACCGGCGCCCCAGTGGGCGTGAGCGGCACGACGAGAAGATCACGGTGTACGTCTCCGCCGAGGAGCTGATGGACCTCGAACACGCGCGCCTCGTGCTGCGCGGGGAGCACGGGCTCGCGGTCGACCGCGGGCGCATCGTGCGGGAGGCCGTGGCCGTGGTCCTCGCCGACCTGGAGTCGCGCGGGGACGCGAGCATTCTGGTGCGCAGGCTGCGCGGGCGGTAGGACGGTTTACCGGTAGCCTCCGGCCTTGTGCCAGTGAACGAATCTCCTGCCTCTACGCCCCCGGCGGGCGGGCGGCGCCGTGCGCTGGGGCGAGGAGGTCTGGCGGGACCGGCGGACGCCACCGCCGAACCGGGGACCGGCCCCGCGGCTGAACCGGGGGCCGACCCCGAGGCCGAACCGGGGACCGGCCCCGAGGCCGAACCGGGGGCCGACCCCGAGGCTCCTTCCCCCGGCACCGGGGGCCGACTTGCCCACCCTGCCGCCCAGGGCCGCAGACCCCCCGAGGCGGCGGACGCCGAACCAGAGGCGGCGGAGCCGGATGCTGTGCCCAAGGCGGCGGAGCCGGACGCTGTGCCCAAGGCGGTGGGCGCCGGGCCGGAGGCGGCGGGTGAAGGTGATGCCGAAGGCGGCGACGGGCGGTTCACCGTTCGGCTTGCCAACTTCGAGGGGCCCTTCGACCTTCTGTTGCAGCTCATCTCGAAGCACAAGCTCGATGTCACCGAGGTCGCGCTCTCCAAGGTGACCGACGAGTTCATGGCGCACATCCGCGCCATGGGCCCCGACTGGGACCTCGACCAGACCACGGAGTTCCTGGTCGTCGCCGCGACGCTGCTCGACCTCAAGGCGGCCCGGCTGCTGCCCGCCGCCGACGTCGAGGACGAGGCCGACCTCGCCCTGCTCGAAGCGCGCGACCTGCTGTTCGCGCGGCTGCTTCAGTACCGCGCGTACAAGCAGATCGCCGACATCTTCAGCTGTCGCACGGAGGACGAGGCGCGGCGCTACCCGAGGACCGTCGGGCTCGAACCGCACCACGCCGAGCTGCTGCCCGACGTCGTGATCAGCATCGGCGCCGAAGGGTTCGCCCGGCTCGCCGTGAAGGCGATGCAGCCCAAGCCCAAGCCGCAGGTGTACGTCGACCACATCCACGCCCCGCTGGTCAGCGTGCAGGAGCAGGCCGCCGTGGTCGTGGCCCGCCTGCGGGAGCTGGGCGAGGCCAGGTTCGCCGAGCTGGTCGCCGACACCGACGACACGCTCACCGTCGTCGCCCGGTTCCTCGCCCTCCTGGAGCTCTACCGCGAGAAGGCCGTCGCCCTGGACCAGGAGGTCGCGCTCGGCGAACTCCTGGTGCGCTGGACCGGCGGGGAGGGCGAGTCCGAGCCGGTCGTCACCGACGAGTTCGACCGCCCGCCGGAGCCCGCCCCGCAGACCGAACAGGAAAAGGAGGGAGCGTCGTGAGCGCCACGACCGACGAGAGCGCCGCGGCCACCGTGGCCGGACTCGACCTCAAGCCCGCCCTGGAAGCCGTCCTCATGGTGGTCGACGAGCCCGCCACCGAGGAGCACCTCGCGAAGATCCTCCAGCGGCCCAGGAGGGCGGTGGCGGACGCGCTGCGTGAGCTGGCCGACGAGTACACCGTGCAGGGCCGCGGCTTCGAGCTGCGGCTCGTGGCCGGGGGCTGGCGGTTCTACACGCGGCCCGAGTACGCCGCCGCCGTCGAGGGCTTCGTGCTCGACGGGCAGGTGGCCCGGCTCACCCAGGCGGCCCTGGAGACCCTGGCCGTCGTCGCCTACCGCCAGCCGGTCAGCCGCTCGCGGGTCTCGGCGGTGCGCGGCGTGAACTGCGACGGGGTCATGCGCACCCTGCTCCAGCGCGGTCTGGTCGAGGAGGCGGGCACGGAACCCGAAACAGGTGCGATCCTGTACAGGACGACGAACTACTTCCTGGAGCGGATGGGCCTGCGCGGCCTGGACGAGCTGCCGGAGCTCGCGCCCTTCCTCCCCGAGGCGGACGCGATCGAGGCCGAGACGCAGGAAGGGGTCCCGTCGTTCGACCCGGACGCACCCGACGCGCCGGGACCGGGGTACGAGTACACCGAACAGACGGCAGACAAGACGGAACTTTGATGCGAAGCAGCAGCGGCAGGAACAGCAGCGGAAACAACGGCGGGAGCCGTGGTGGCAACAGCGGCGGCCGCGGCAGGACCAGCGGTGGTCGCGGCAACTACCGCGGCGCCGGAAACGACCGGGACGACCGGCAGGGCGGCGGCAGCGGGCGCCCGCGCAGGCCGCGCCCCGAGGAGCGGCGCTACGACGTGGGTCCGAACGCGTCGCAGGAGGGCCCCAAGTCGGGCCGCGGCGCCTCGGCGCGCGGCGGCTCCAAGGGCGGCCCCAAGCAGGGGCAGCGCTCCGGCGGCCGTTCGGCCCCGGCGCGCTCGCGCGAGTACGAGGCGCGGGCCGAGGAGCGCAACCGCGAGCGGTACGCGGGCAGGAAGCAGGTGAGCCTGCCCAAGACCTTCCCGGGCGCCGAGCAGGAGGGAGAGCGGCTGCAGAAGGTGCTCGCCCGCGCCGGTTACGGTTCGCGGCGCGCCTGCGAGGAGCTGATCGAGCAGGCCCGCGTCGAGATCAACGGCGAGATCGTCCTGGAGCAGGGCCGCCGGGTCGACCCGGAGAAGGACGAGATCAAGGTCGACGGGCTGACCGTGGCCACGCAGTCGTACCAGTTCTTCTCGCTGAACAAGCCCGCGGGCGTCGTGTCGACGATGGAGGACCCGGAGGGGCGCCAGTGCCTGGGCGACTACGTCACCAACCGTGAGACGCGTCTGTTCCACGTCGGTCGGCTCGACACCGAGACCGAGGGCGTCATCCTGCTGACGAACCACGGCGAGCTGGCGCACCGCCTCACCCACCCCAAGTACGGCGTGCGGAAGACGTACCTGGCGCACATCGTCGGCCCGATCCCGCGCGACCTGGGCAAGCAGCTCAAGGACGGCATCCAGCTGGAGGACGGGTACGCGCGCGCGGACCACTTCCGTGTCGTCGAGCAGACCGGCAAGAACTACCTGGTCGAGGTGACCCTGCACGAGGGCCGCAAGCACATCGTGCGGCGGATGCTCGCCGAGGCGGGTTTCCCGGTCGACAAGCTGGTCCGGGTGTCGTTCGGGCCGATCACCCTGGGTGACCAGAAGTCGGGCTGGCTGCGGCGCCTGTCCAACACCGAGGTAGGCATGCTGATGAAGGAAGTCGATCTGTAGGGCTTGTCGTGCGGGCCCCCTCCCTTTAAGGTCGTTGAGACCAATAAAAGGAGGGGGCTCCGGCATGCAGGGGCGCGACAAGGACGAAGGCGGAGAGAGAACGGGCCACGAGGCGTACGACAACGGCGAGGCGTACGACAGGCGCGCCTACGAACCCTTCGCCGTCACCGTCGACCTCGCCGTCTTCACCATCCGCTCCGGGCGGCTGCACATCCTGCTCGTGGAGCGAGGCCAGAGCCCGTACGCGGGCCGCTGGGCGCTGCCCGGAGGATTCCTGCGGCCGGACGAGTCCGCGGAGCGCGCCGCCCGGCGCGAGCTCGCCGAGGAGACCGGGCTCGCGGACGTCGCCGGGCTCCACCTGGAGCAGCTGCGCACCTACAGCGAGCCGGACCGCGACCCCCGCATGCGGGTCGTCTCCGTCGCCTTCGCCGCGCTCGTGCCGGACGCGCCCCAGGCGCACGGCGGGGGAGACGCGGCCCGCGCCGCCTGGCTGCCGTACGGGACGGGGGCGCAGGGCCCCGGTCCGCTCGCCTTCGACCACGACCGGATCCTCGCCGACGCCCACGAACGGATCGGCGGCAAGCTGGAGTACACCTGTCTGGCCACCGCCTTCTGCCCGCCCCGGTTCACGCTCGGCGAGCTGCGGCAGGTCTACGAGGTGGTGTGGGGCACCGATCTCGACCCCGCCAACTTCCGCCGCAAGGTCCTCGCCACGCCGGGCTTCGTGGAACAGATCCCCGGCGCCTCCCGGCTCACCGGCGGCCGCGGCAAGCCCGCCGCGCTGTACCGCGCCGGGGGAGCGGTCTGGCTCCACCCTCCCCTGCTTCGCCCCACGCCGGAACGCCCGGAAGGACCCCGCCCATGACCCGCCGCCCCGCCACCGGCTCGCTCCTCGGCCTCGCGCTCGGGGACGCGCTCGGCTTCCCCACCGAGTTCAACGACGTGCCCGCGATCCTCGCCAAGTGCGGTCCGTGGCGCGAGATGGAGCTGCCAGGACCGGTCGCCTGGATCACGGACGACACCCAGATGGCGCTCGCCGTCTCGCGCGCGCTGCGCGCGGCGGCGGGCGAGCCGGCCGAACCCGGACGGTACGCGGAGCTTCTGCGCCGCGAGTTCATCGCCTGGAACCGGTCGCCCGACAACAACCGCGCCCCCGGTAACACCTGCCTCACCGCTTGCGGCCTCCTGGAGGACGAGCGCCGGGACTGGCGGGACGCCGGCCAGATCGACTCCAAGGGCTGCGGCGCCAACATGCGGGTCACGCCGTTCGGCCTGGTGCCCGGCCTGACCGACGAGGAGCGCTCCGGCGCCGCCCAGCTGCAGGCGGCGCTCACCCACGGCCACCCCACGGCCCTCGCCGCCGCCGACCTCACCGCGCACGCCACACGGCTGCTCGCCCAGGGCGCCGACCCCACCGGACTCGTCGGCCGGCTGCGCTCGTACGCCTACGACAACCGGGAGACCTACCGCGAGAAGTGGCTCGGCGACCTGTGGCGCCGCGCGCAGGACCCCGGCCCCGAGCACTTCATCGCGCGCGGCTGGGACGACTGCCTCGCCGCCCTGGCACGCCTGGAGGCCGCGCTGCGCGACGCCAACCCGGAGGTCGACCCGTGCTTGGCCACCGGCGCCGGCTGGATCGCCGAAGAGGCCCTCGCCACCGGCCTGCTGTGCTTCCTGCTCTTCGTCTCCGACCCGGTCACCGCGCTGCGCCGCGCCGCCTGCACGTCCGGCGACTCGGACTCGATCGCGGCGCTGACCGGGGCGTTCGCGGGCGCCCACCTCGGCGCGGACGCCTGGCCCGAGCCGTGGGCCGCACGCATCGAGCACCGCGACGTCCTGCTGGCGTTCGGGGCGGAGTGGGACGCGGCCTGAGGCGTCCTGCCGTAGTTCGGTGGGGCGCGGCCGGGCCGTCGGGCAGCATGGGCGGATGATCACCGACGCCCAGCTGCCCACCACCATGGCGGACCTGTCGGCCGTGGCGGCCTCGGAGCCCGACCCCGTGCTCTTCGCCACGGTCTCGGGGGCGCACCTGTACGGGTTCCCCTCACGCGACTCCGACGTCGACCTGCGCGGCGTCCACCTGCTGCCCGCGCAGGCGCTGGTCGGCCTGCGCGAGCCCGAGGAGACCCGCACGCGGATGTGGGTCACGGACGGCGTCGAGATGGACCTCGTCACGCACGACCTGCGCAAGTTCGCCCGCCTGATGCTCCGCCGCAACGGCTACGTCCTGGAGCAGCTGCTCTCGCCGCTGGTGGCCCGGACCAGTGAGGCACACGCCGAACTCGCCGCCCTGGCCCCCGAGGTCCTCACCCGGGGGCACGCCCACCACTACCGGGGTTTCGCCCGCACCCAGTGGCGGCTCCACGAGAAGACGCGGGAGCTCAAGCCGCTCCTCTACACCTTCCGCGCGCTGCTCACCGGCATCCACCTGATGCGCAGCGGACAGGTGCAGGCCCATCTGCCCACGCTCCTGGCGGAGACGGGACAGGCACCGTCGTACGTACCCGAGCTGATCGCCGCCAAGTGGGAGGCGGAGCACGGCGGGTCCGACGTCGACCACGCGCGCGTGGCCGCAGACATCGAGGCGCTGCACGCCGTGCTCGACGAGGCCGCCACCGCCTCGGCGCTGCCGGAGGTCCCGGCCGCGTACGACGCGTTGCACGACCTGGTCGTACGGGTCCGGCTCGACGCGCGGCTAGTGCTGTGAGCGGAAGCGATCACCGGGTCGGTGTCGACAGACCGTGGACCGGTTGGATGCGACGACACGTCCGATCGGTGCGGGGAGGGCGCGTGGCAGGGCCGGTCAGGGTTCGTCGACCCTCCGAGCGGGAGGGGCGCAAGCTCCAGCGAATCGTTCGTCGGGGCAGCACCACGACGATGCGGAACCGGCGGGCGATGATGTTGCCGGCTCCGGCGGGCGGGAACACGGTGCCGGTGCGCACGCGACTCGTGCAGGCCGAGGGGGACAGCGTCCACGACGTGATCCACCGCTTCAACGAGATCGGGCCGGCCTGTCTGGACCCTCGGTGGGCGGGAGGCCGTCCCCGCTTGCTCACGGATGACGACGAGGACTTCGTCGTCCGGACGGCCACCACTCGCCCCGCGAAGGCCAAGACCTGCGGCGACGAGCGACGGCACGCTCAGGAACAGCACGGCCACGAGGGGGAGCCGGTCGACACCGACCGGTGATCGTTTCCGGTCACGTCACCAGCCGATCGCTGACGCCCGCCGCGTGCGGACGAGGAAGTCCTCCACCCGGGCTGTGTCCGGCTCCGGTGGCAGCGGCGAACCCGGCGCCGCCGCCTCCGCCTCCTCGGACAGCCGCGTCATCCACGCCTCGACCCGCGGCCACGGAACCTCGCCCCGCTTCACCGCCAGCAGCTCCTGACGGTGGTCGCCCATGTCGATCGTCAGCTCGCCCGTGCGCAGCAGGTCGCGGCAGGAGATCAGGAGGCGCACCAAGTGCATGGCGTGCTTCCAGCGCGGCGCGCCGTGGTTGCGGACGTCTGCGTCCAGCTTCTTGCGCTGGCCGATCGCGTACCGGGCGAATGTGTCGTGTGCCTGACGGGAGACGAACGCCGTGCGCAGGGCGAGCAGTTCGCGGCCCGTCTCGGTGATCCGCTCGACCAGCGGCGAGTGCAGGCACTCCAGGACGTTCGGGTTGGCGCGCAACGCCAGTTCGCAGAAGCGCTCCAGCTCCCAGGAGAACTGCTCGTCCGCCGGGCCCTGCACATGCGTCGGCGGCTTCTCGAAGCGCCAGAAGAGCGGCGTCGGGGCCAGATACACGCCCCGCAGGTCCGTGTCACTGCCCTCCGTGGCCAGGCCGAAGGCGCGCGAGCCCATGACGCAGGCGTAGACGGTGTGGTCGCGTACCAGGTCTACCGGGGCTGGGGCCGGGGCCGGGGTCGGGGTCGGTCCTGGTTCCGGTCGTGGCTCGGGCGGTGGCTTCGGTCGCATCGGGTGAGCGTAGAAGCTGTCGGCTGCCCGGCGGCACCGGTTTTCCTCGGCCGTCCGGGGGCGAGTGGCGGCGTCGTACGGGTCGGCGACATGGGCAGAGGCCCCGTTCCGGAACGTCGGGGAAGGGCCCGCCCGGTGGACTGCTGCCCCCGCACGTGCCAGGCGCCCGTCTCGGCAGGCGGGCGGCGCCCACCCGCGCGTGCCCGCCTGGCTACCCTTGACGACATCCCCTGACGGGATCCCGTACGTGAGCAGCGCGAGGAGATGTGACGTGGCGGTACGAGCGGTGCGGGGCGCCGTCCAGCTCGATCGGGACGAGGCCGGGCACATGGCCGAGCGGGTCGGCGAGCTGCTGACCGCCGTCCTGGAGCGGAACGGGCTGACCGCGGACGACCTCATCTCCATCTGGTTCACGGCCACCCCCGACCTGCACAGCGACTTCCCCGCGGCCGCCGCCCGCAAGCTCGGCGACGGTCCGGCGGCGGGCCTGGCCGACGTGCCGCTGCTGTGTGCTCAGGAGCTCGACATCGACGGGGCCATGCCGCGTGTCGTCCGCCTCCTCGCGCACGTGGAGACCCCGCTGCCCCGCTCCGAAGTCGCGCACGTCTACCTCGGTGCCGCGGCCACCCTGCGCAAGGACATCGCCCAGTGAGAACCGCACTCGTCATCGGCACCGGCCTGATCGGCACCTCCGCCGCCCTCGCCCTGGCCTCGCGCGGGGTGACCGTGCACCTCGCCGACCACGACCCCGAGCAGGCCCGCACCGCCGCCGCGCTCGGGGCCGGCACCGACGCCGCCCCCGAGTCGGCCGTCGACCTGTGCGTCGTCGCCGTGCCGCCCGCGCACGTCGCCACGTCCCTGGCCGACGCGATGCGACGCGGCGTCGCCCGCGCCTACCTCGACGTCGCCAGCGTCAAGGGCGGACCGCGCCGCGACCTGGAAGCGCTCGGCCTCGACCTCACCACCTACATCGGTACGCACCCGATGAGCGGCCGCGAGCGCAGCGGACCGCTCGCCGCCACCGCCGACCTCTTCGAGGGGCGGCCGTGGGTCCTCACCCCGACCCCAAAGACCGACACCGAGGTCCTCAACCTCGCCCTGGAACTCGTCGCGCTGTGCCGGGCCGTCCCCGTCGTCATGGACGCCGAAGCCCACGACCGGGCCGTCGCCCTGGTCTCCCACATGCCGCACCTGGTCTCCGCGATGGTCGCGGCCCGACTGGAGCACGCCGAGGAGAGCGCCGTACGGCTGTGCGGGCAGGGCATCCGGGACGTCACCCGGATCGCCGCCTCGGACCCGAGGATGTGGATCGACATCCTCGCCGCCAACCCGGGCCCCGTCGCCGACCTGCTCTCCGACGTGGCGGGCGACCTGGAGGAGACCGTACGGGCCCTGCGCTCGTTGCAGTCCGCCGACGACGCCAAGCGGCTGGAGGGCGCGGGCGGCGTCGAGACGGTGCTGCGGCGCGGCAACGCGGGCCGCTCCCGCGTGCCCGGCAAGCACGGCGCGGCCCCGGCCGCGTACGAGATCGTCGCCGTGCTCATCTCCGACCAGCCGGGCGAACTGGCCCGGATCTTCGCGGACGCGGGCGCCGCCGGTGTCAACGTCGAGGACGTACGGATCGAGCACGCCACCGGTCAGCAGGCCGGTTTCGTCCAGCTCATGGTGCAGCCCGCCGCCGCGCCCAAGCTCGCCGCCGCCCTGCGCGAGCGCGGCTGGGCCATGCGGCAGTAAGAGGCGCTTTCCGGAGCCAGTAACCTTGTGCGGGGCGTGTCTGCGCCTCGCACCCCTGCCCCGCGCCCGAGAAAGGTGTCCGTCACCCATGGAAACCGCCGCGACCGCCGCCCCCGAAGCTGTGATCGTCGCCATCGACGGACCCTCCGGCACCGGCAAGTCCAGCACCTCGAAGGCCGTCGCCGCCCAGCTCGGCCTCAGCTACCTGGACACCGGCGCGCAGTACCGGGCGATCACCTGGTGGATGGTGAACAACGGCATCGACCTGACCGACCCGACCGCCATCGCCGCCGTCGCGGGCAAGGCCGAGATCGTCTCCGGCACCGACCCGGCCGACCCGACCATCACGGTCGACGGCACCGACGTCGCCGGACCGATCCGCACCGCCGAGGTCACCTCCAAGGTCAGCGCCGTCAGCGCGGTGCCCGAGGTGCGCGCCCGCATCACCGAGCTGCAGCGCTCCATCGCCACCTCCGCCGAGCGGGGCATCGTCGTCGAGGGCCGCGACATCGGCACGACCGTGCTGCCCGACGCCGACCTGAAGATCTTCCTCACCGCGTCCCCCGAGGCCCGCGCCGCCCGCCGCTCCGGCGAGCTCAAGGGCGCCGACGTCAAGGCGACGCAGGAGGCCCTCGCCAAACGCGACCACGCCGACTCCAGCCGCACGACGTCGCCGCTCGCCAAGGCCGACGACGCCGTCGAGGTCGACACCACCGAACTCACCCTGCAGCAGGTCATCGAGTGCGTCGTCACCCTCGTCGAGGAGAAGCGGGCCGGCAAGTGAGCCGGTCCGGTCCCGGGGTCGCGAACCCCTCCCAGCGCGGCGCCGAGGTCGGGCGGCGCATCGGGGTCGGCCTGATGTACGGGCTGTGGAAGCCGCGCGTCCTCGGCGCCTGGCGGGTGCCGGCCACCGGCCCGGTCATCCTCGCCGTCAACCACTCCCACAACATCGACGGTCCGATGGTCATGGGCGTCGCCCCGCGCCCCGCGCACTTCCTGATCAAGCAGGAGGCGTTCGTCGGACCGCTCGGCCCCTTCCTCGAAGGCATCGGCCAGGTGAGGGTCGACCGGTCCACCGCCGACCGCACGGCCATCACCCGTGCGCTCGGCGTCCTCGCCGACGGGGGCGTGCTCGGCATCTTCCCCGAGGGAACCCGGGGCGAGGGCGACTTCGCGTCGCTGCGCGCGGGCCTCGCGTACTTCGCGGTGCGCGGCGCGGCACCGGTCGTCCCGGTCGCCGTGCTCGGCAGCACGGAACGGCGCGGACGGCTGATAAAGGGCCTGCCGCCGCTGCGCAGCCGCGTCGACGTCGTCTTCGGTGACCCGTTCGACGCCGGTGACGGCAGCGGGCGGCGCACGCGCAAGGCGCTCGACGAGGCGACCGTGCGCATTCAGGAGCGGCTCACCGGCCACCTGGAAAACGCCAGGCGCCTGACCGGGCGCTGAGCGACACTTGCCCCGTGGGAGTTGCCCAGCCCGTTCGGCCTCACCTGGCCGACCTGCTGGTCAGGCCGGGGGGCCGGGGGCCGTCCCCCGGGAAAACACAGCAGTAGTGCGCGGCTCCTCGCCGGGGCCGGGCACCGATCACCACGAATGAACGACGAGGTACGGACTTCATGAACGACGAGAACCAGCCCGCGGGCGACGGCTCGGCCGAACACGACCACGGGGCGCTTGGCGAGGCCGAGTACGCGCAGTTCATGGAGCTCGCCGCCGAAGAGGGCTTCGACATCGAGGACGTCGAGGGCGCCATCGAGGAGGCCGGCCACGGCCCGCTGCCCGTCCTCGCCGTCGTCGGCCGCCCCAACGTCGGCAAGTCGACGCTGGTGAACCGCATCATCGGCCGCCGCGAGGCCGTCGTCGAGGACCGGCCGGGCGTCACCCGCGACCGCGTCACCTACGAGGCCGAGTGGGCGGGCCGCCGCTTCAAGGTCGTCGACACCGGCGGCTGGGAGCAGGACGTCCTCGGTATCGACGCGTCCGTGGCCGCACAGGCCGAGTACGCGATCGAGGCCGCCGACGCCGTGGTGTTCGTGGTCGACGCGACCGTCGGTGCCACCGACACCGACGGGGCCGTCGTACGGCTGCTGCGCAAGGCGGGCAAGCCCGTCGTGCTGTGCGCCAACAAGGTCGACGGCCCCTCCGGCGAGGCCGACGCCGCCTCCCTGTGGTCGCTGGGCCTCGGCGAGCCGCACCCGGTGTCCGCGCTGCACGGCCGCGGCACCGGCGACATGCTCGACGCGGTCCTCGAAGCCCTGCCCGAGGCCCCGAAGCAGACCTTCGGCGGCGCCGGGATCGGCGGCCCGCGCCGCATCGCGCTCATCGGCCGCCCGAACGTCGGCAAGTCGTCGCTGCTCAACAAGGTGGCCAACGAGGAGCGCGTCGTCGTCAACGAGCTGGCGGGCACCACCCGTGACCCGGTCGACGAGCTCATCGAACTCGGCGGCGTCACCTGGAAGTTCGTCGACACGGCGGGTATCCGCAAGCGCGTCCACCTCCAGCAGGGCGCCGACTACTACGCCTCGCTGCGCACCGCCGCCGCCGTCGAGAAGGCCGAGGTCGCGGTCATCCTCATCGACGCGTCCGAGTCGATCTCCGTGCAGGACCAGCGGATCGTCACCATGGCCGTCGAGGCGGGCCGCGCGATCGTCGTCGCGTACAACAAGTGGGACACCCTCGACGAGGAGCGCCGCTACTACCTGGAGCGGGAGATCGAGACCGAGCTCGCCCAGATCGCCTGGGCGCCGCGCGTCAACGTGTCGGCGCGCACCGGGCGGCACATGGAGAAGCTGGTCCCGGCGATCGAGACCGCCCTGGCCGGCTGGGAGACGCGGGTGCCGACCGGGCGCCTGAACTCCTTCCTCGGCGAGCTGGTCGCCTCCCACCCGCACCCGGTGCGCGGCGGCAAGCAGCCCCGCATTCTCTTCGGCACGCAGGCGGGCACCAAGCCGCCGCGGTTCGTGCTCTTCGCCTCCGGCTTCATCGAGCACGGCTACCGGCGCTTCATCGAGCGGCGGCTGCGCGAGGAGTTCGGCTTCGACGGCACGCCGATCCATATCTCCGTACGCGTGCGGGAGAAGCGCGGCCGCAAGAAGTAGCCGCCCCTGCTCCCGCAGGAGACGACCTCTGCGACCCCGGCCCCCTCAGGGGGCGAAAAGAAGCCCTCCGCGCCGACTCGGCGGGGAGGGCTTTCGGGCGCGAGGGCCCAGCTCACGGACCGGGCGGCGCGGACTCAGAACGCGCGGCGCGGGGCCGGCGGCAGGGCCGCCGGGAAGTGCTGCGTGACGGGCACGTGCGCCGCCGGGGCGGGCTGCCGCGGCGGCTGCCACTGGTGGTGCTGCGTGGGCTGGTAGTGCGGCATGTGGTGCTGCCGCGCCGCCCCGTACGCCCCCACCCCGAACCCGGTGAACACGAGGTCCTCCTCACCGCTGCGGTCACCGGGCAGGGCCCGGAAGGACCGTCGGTACTCCGCGTACAGGGTGTCGTAGATCGGGGTGGCCGAGCGGCTCGCCGAACGGTCCTCGGCGGGACGCATCGGCGGAATGGGGCTCTGGTACGGCTGACGCCGCCCGGAGACGTGGGCCGAGGTGGGGTCGTATGGGTGCACGCTGGCCCAACGACCGGGGCCCCCGCGTGGATGCGCCTTTGGCCTGGGCTTTTCCCCCGGATACCGTCAGGGGCCCGGGCCGTCGTCGACGAGGTGACCGGCGCGTCCGCGGGGGCCCGCGGCGGTGGAGCGGATCAGGTACCCGCGAGCGGCATCATGGCGGCCACCAGACGGCCGTTGGCCGCGGCCTTGTCGAGGGCGTCGCGCAGCACGTCCTCGCGCGGCTGACGGCCGATCGAGCCGGCCGGGGCGGCGAACACGATCACGTGCTGCGTCTTGTTGGCGGCGGCCCGCCAGCCCTCGGTGACCTGCAGCGGCTGGTGCGCCTGCCACCAGGCGACCTGACCGGACGTGCCGCCGGTGCCCGGCTGGAGGACCGCGTGCAGCTGCCCCATCGCCAGCAGCACCGACCAGCCGGACAGCGTGGACGGCGCCTCGGACAGCTCGGTGACCGGCATGAAGCCCTGCTCGATCAGGAGCGGCAGGAAGTCGTCGCCGCCGCCCTCGGCGCCGGGCCGCGAGATCGGCCCGGTCGGCTCGACGACCAGCGCGGGGTGCAGCTCACCGGCGATCAGCACCAGGCCGCTGGTGATCCCGAGCACGGCCTGCGCCGGGGCGCCGTCGCCCGCCGCCTCGGGCGCGGGCATGGAGGCCGCCCCGGCGGCGGCCTGGACCGCGCCCTGGAGCTGGTCCTCGGCGACCCGGACGACCTGGGAGGGCAGGCAACGGGCGTGGGCGAAGGCGAGGACGGCGGTCTCGTCGCCGACGAACAGGACGGTGCTGGTCTGTTCTTGCTCCGGGTCGCCCGGGGTGCGGCAGGACGTGCAGTCGTAGCCACCAGGGTTGTTGTCTCCGGCGAGCAGCCTGTCGGCTTCGTCGTCGCCGATCTCGGCGCGTACGTCGTCGCTGACGTCGAGCAAGCGCGGCACGGGGGGCTCCTCAGGATCGGTCGAGCAGGTGTGTGTCTTGAGTCCACGTATGCGGGCCGCGGGCGATACGACTCGCGGGCACGTGCCACGCATACGGGCTCATGAAGGGACAACGGCTGATCCGGCGCCGGAGTAACGCCCGGAACCGGACGGAATCCCCGCGCCCCCGCGCCCCCGCGTCACCTCTCGCGGCCGTCTGCCCCGCCCGTCTCGCCCGCCTCGCCCCTGAACACCACGGCCCCGCGCCCCAGTTCGTACACGAGTACGGTGGCCGTGCCCGTCGGCCCCGGCAAACCCGGAGGCAGCCGCTGTTCGGCCAGGACCACGCACGCGTCGAGCCCGCGCAGCAATTCGTACGTGCGGGTCGCGACCCGCGGCGACATGCCCTGGGCCGGCTCGTCGACCAGGACGACGCGGGCCCCTGACAGCAGGGGACGGCACAGCGCGAGCATCCGCTGCTCGCCGCCGGAGAGCGTGCCCGCCCGCCGGCCGAGCAGCGGGCCGAGTTCGGGATAGGCGTCGAGCGCGACCGTGGTGGCGCCGCCGCGCGCGGCCAGACGCAGGTTCTCGGCGACCGTGAGCGAGGCGAACACGGCCTGCCGGTCGGGGACGAGGCACAGCCCCGCCGCCGCGCGCGCCTGCGCCGTGCGCCGGGTGACGTCCACGCCGTCCCACACCACATGCCCGGCGGCCAGCGGCACGGTGCCCGCGAGCGCCCGCAACGCGGTGGTGCGGCCCGAGCCGTTGGGGCCGAGCAGTACGGTGACGACGTCGGCGCCCGCGGGGGCCGCGACGCTGACGCCGTGCAGCGCTTCGAGCGGGCCGTACCGCACGTGCGCGGACCGCAGTTCGATGCCGCGCCTCACGTGAGGGTCCCGGCGGCCCGGTCGAGCGTCGTGCCGGGAGGCCCGGACGCGACGACGCGCCCCCCGACCATCACGTGCACGGTGTCGGCTACCTCGGCCACCAGGTCGAGGTCGTGCTCGACGACGAGCAGCGCCGTGCCGTCGGCCGCGAGCGCTCCGAGGAGCCGGGCCAGGTCGGCGACCTCGGAGTCGTCGAGACCGGCGGCGGGTTCGTCGAGCAGCAGCACGTACGGGCCGCCCGCGAGGGCACGGGCCAGCTCCATGCGGCGCAGCGTGCCGGTGGGCAGGCCGAAGGTGGCGCGGTCGCCCGAGAGTCCCAGCAGGGCGAGCATGCGACGGGCGGCGGCCGGGTCCCGCACACGCCCCTGCTCGGCGCCGACGAGGATGTTTCCGGCCACGGTCAACGTCGGGAAGACGGCCGGCTGCTGGAACGTGCGGCCGATGCCCAGGCGGGCCCGGGTGTGGTCGGGCAGCGCGGTGATGTCGCGCTCACCGAGCCGTACGCTGCCCGTGGTCGGCCGCAGCGCTCCGGCGAGGCAGTCCAACAAGGTGCTCTTGCCCGCGCCGTTGGGCCCGACCACGGCGGTGATCCGGCCGGGCGGGACCGTGATGCCGACGTCGCGCAGGACGGGGCGGGCGTCGAAGGAGACGGTGAGGCGGGCGGCGCGGAGAACGGGCGCGGGACCGCCGTCGCGGCTCCCGGCCGGGCCGGCGGGTGCGCGCCGCGGCG
>NZ_JAPHNL010000060.1 GCF_026274175.1 Streptomyces beihaiensis | reverse complement strand
GCGCTGCCCGACCTGGCCTGCGGCACCGGCAGCGTCACGCGCTGACTCGCCCACCTCCGGCCCGCGCCCCGTCGGCGTCGACCTGGCCGACGGGAGGCTGAGGGCCGCCGGGTCGCGCCCGGGTGGGGCCGTGGCGCGGGGCGACGCGTGCCGACTGCCGTTCGCCGACGGCACGTTCGACGTGGTCACCGCGGTCTGGCCGCTCCGCCTCCGCGACGACGCGGAGCCGGTCGTCGTGGAGGCACGCCGCTGCCGTTCCGGGCGGCGCCCATCGGTCAGGGGCTGTCCGGCGGATCGTGCCGGGGCCGCGGGGTCGTCCACGCCGGTCTGCGGCGTTGTCGCCGGTTGCCGACTTCCCCGGCGTCGGACCGCGCTGCGACCGGCTCCTGAAGAGCTGGGGGGAACGGAGTGCACCAGACTCCGCTCAGCGGCACCGATCGGCACGGTCGGCCGAGTCCGGCCTGGCCGGCCGGACCGTCCCTGACCCGGCCGCGACATGGTCGACGGACCGGGCGGGCCCGTCCTGGGGGCCCGCCCGGCCCGTCTTGCACAGAGCCGCTGAAGGCGGGGCGTTACTCCAGCAGCTCCGCGTACGCGCCCATGGCGAGCGCGACGTCCGCCTGGGCCCAGAACCGGTGATAGGTGAAGGTCGGAGCCGCGCCGCCGGCCAAGTAGTCGGCGATCTTCGACCAGTTGGGGTCGTTCTTGTAGAAGGAGCGCAGCGAGATGAAGGTCGACGAGGAGTCGATCTTGTCGCCGTTCGGCATGGTGCCGGTCCAGCCGCTCGGCACGTAGACCGGGTCACCGAAGCGGCTGTAGTCGGTCCGCTTCTCGGGCACCGCGATGCCCAGCGAGTCCTGGTCGTTGGCCCACATGCCGTCGAGCAGCGCCTTCGCCGTCGACTTGGCCCGTGTGTCACCGGACTTGGCGCCGTAGTACGTCAGTGTCTTGGCGTACGCGGCGGCCACGCCCACGTCGTCCGTGTAGTCGGTCACCGTGACGTGGAGCCCCGTGTTGGCGCCGGGACTTGACGGGTTCCAGGTGTCCGGCGCGCCCGACCACGACAGGGTCGAGGGGATGCGGAACGTGCCGTCCGGGTTGATGGTCGTCTGGGACAGTGCCCAGCCGACCCACTTGTCGAGGAGTGCCTTCGCGTCGGCGTTCCCCGTCTGGTGGTAGTACTCGGCGACCCGCTCCATCGTCCACGCCTGGAAGCCGAACCACTGGTTGGACGGCGGGTCGTGGTAGACGGGCGCCTCGTCGTAGTACATGCCGTAGAAGGTCGGCGTGCCGGCCGGGGGCTGGGCGTAACGGCCCTTCCAGCTGTTGGTCGCGCCGCCCGCGATGGCGCCCTCGTCGGACTGGAGCCAGCGGTAGAACTCCAGCTGTCGGCCGAGCGACTTCGCCCAGTCCGCCTGCCCGGTCGCCGACTTGGGCTTCAGGTCGGCGTACGAGGACAGCGCGTACGCGGCGAGCGGGTTCTGGTAGCCGCTGTGCACATGGCTCGACCCGATCCGCCAGGACCAGCCCGCCGAGGTGTCGGTGGCGCCGCCCCACGCGTAGTACCAGGACAGCAGGTAGTGCGAGGCGTCCTTGCCGGTACCGGCCGCGCAGGTCGCCGGGCCCACGCAATCGCCGATCTTCTTGAAGTACTTGTCGTACATCGCGTACCGCAGGTAGTCGCCCATCTTCGCCGCCTTGGCGACCGTGGCCGACACGGCGGAGCCCTTGCCCTGCTGTTTGGCCCAGGTGTCCGCCCAGTACGCGGCCTGCACGGCCCGCGCGTCGGCGTCCGGGGCGTCCGTGAACTTCCACTGCTTCGCGTACGAGGAGTCACCGGTGAACAGGTCCAAGTATCCGTTGGGGCCACCGTACTTGAACTTGTCACAGGTCGGCTGCGGGATCGTCTCCCACACCGATTCCTGCGGGCCGCGCTGGAACGTGTTGATGTAGGACGGCCCAGCGGCGGTCGGGCCCGCCTCGCAGCTGCCCGGCGCGTTGCCGTAGCCGTAGATGTTGTCGGTGTCCTCCAGCCAGTGCATGCCGTACACGTCGTCCGTGCCGTAGGCGCTCTTCAGCTCGGCCGCCAGCGGGTCGGAGCCGACCGTGACCGACGTGTCGAGCTTCGCCGGGTACTGGGACGGCAGATCCTCCTCGGGAGCGTACGTCGCCGGTTTCGAGGGGTTGTAGAACGAGTTCGTCGGCTGGTCCGCGTGCGTGGGGATCATGTACTTCTCCATGAGGTCCCACGCGCCGTTGAACTTCGACCAGTCGCCGCTGACCTTCCCGTACATGGCCTGGAGCCACAGCAGGTAGCTGTACGTCTCCGAGGTCGTCTCGTGGCCGTAGTCGGGCGCCTCGACCATCAGTGTCTCCACCGAGTGGTACGGAATGCCCTGCGGCGAGAAGTAGCCGTTGGCGGGGTCGGTGATCTTGCCGTAGAGGGAGAGGAACCGGGCGTCGTACGCCTTGGTGGCGGCCAGCTCCGTGACGGTGACCGTGGCCTTGGTCTGTCCGGGGGCCGTGGCCGTGAAGGTGGCGGCGCCGGTGCCGGAGGAGTCGGCGGCCACCGTCACCGTCTGCGCCGTGTCCCAGTTCGACGGAGTGAACGTGAGGCTCGAACCGTCCGACACCGTCAGCCCCGTGTTGCCTCCGGTGCGGGCCACAAGGACCGTCACATCGGCCGCGGGCTGCGTCGAGAGCTTCACGCCGAACGTGCCCGACTTGCCTTGCTGTACGGCGAGTTCGGAGGGGCTGGCGACCACGGCGGGGCCCGCGGCGACGGTGACCCCGACCGGGGTCGACTCGCCGGACGCGCCGTCGCTGTCGTACGCCTTGGCGTAGAGGGAGTGCGTCCCGGTCGCCAGGGCGTTGGTGTCGAGCGTGAACGGCGCGGAGGTGTCGGTGCCCAGCAGGGTCGTGTCGTCGTAGAACTCGACCTTCTCGATACTCGCCCCGTCGGCGGCCGCCGCGGTCGCCGCCAGCGGCACCGTGTCACCGGCCGTGTAGACCGCCCCGGCCTTGGGACTGGTGAGCACCGTGACCGGGGGCTGATGGGCGCCCGCGCAGGAGGTGCCGTTGATCGCGAAATCCGTGGGCGTTGAATTCGAGCCACTGTAGGTGAATTGGGCGCC
Source organism: Streptomyces beihaiensis (assembly GCF_026274175.1). Classification (GTDB taxonomy): domain Bacteria; phylum Actinomycetota; class Actinomycetes; order Streptomycetales; family Streptomycetaceae; genus Streptomyces; species Streptomyces beihaiensis. The sequence continues at coordinate 12,155 of NZ_JAPHNL010000060.1, read as the reverse complement.
GGCCGTGGTGGCGGCGCCCGCTGCGATCTTCGCGTTGTAGTCGAGGCTTTTCGCGGTGATGGTCTTTCCGGATTGCGACCAGGTCGCATTCCAGCCGTTCGTCAGTTTCTGGTCACCGCCGTAGTCGTAGGTGAGGGTCCAGCCGTCGATCTCCGCGCTGCCGCGGTTGGTGATCGTCAGATTCGCCGTGAAGCCGGTGCCCCAGTCGTTGGTCGTGTAGTCGACGCTGCACTGGACGCCCGCCGCGTGAGCGGTGGTCGGCAGTGCTGTCAGAGTGGCGAGCGGTAGTGCCAGGATGGCCGCCAGCACGGTCCACAGCCGCCTGGCGGGTCTCTTGGACATGCCCTGGTTCCTCCTTGCGGGTGAGTCAACATGTGAACCAGTGGGAGCGCTCCCAGAGTGCGAGCGGGGTAATTGTTGGTCAAGAGACTTGAAGAGTCGAATTAATTCGACAGTAGAAAATCGGAACGCCTCTGTTGCTTGTCGTCGACTCCTTCCCTACAGTCCACTCACACCAGTGGGAGCGATTCCATCAGTCGGCGCACCGGCCCCCCGCCGGTCGCGCCCGAGCTGTGAGGAGTCGCTCATGCGACACCCCCCGCACCTTGCGAAACCCGCTCTGCTCACGGCGTGCGCCGTCTCAGCGGCCGCGCTCTTCCCCCTGGCCGCCGACGCGCTCGCGTCCACGTCCGCGTCGGCGGCCACCGCCGCCTGCTCGGTGCAGTACACGGTCTCCTCGCAGTGGGACGGAGGCTTCCAGGGAGCCGTGAAGCTCACCAACAACGGTGCCCCGACGGACAGGTGGCGACTGACCTTCGACTTCGCCGACGGCCAGAAGGTCACGCAGGGCTGGTCCGCCACATGGACCCAGTCCGGCACCACGGTCACCGCGGCCGGCGAGTCGTGGAACGGCGCGCTCGCCACCGGCGCCAGCGTGTCCGCCGGCTTCATCGCCTCGTGGTCCGGCGCCAACACCGTGCCCACCTCGTTCGAGCTCAACGGGGCGGCCTGCGCGGTCAACGGCACCGATCCCACCCCCACGCCGACCAGCCCGCCGCCGGGCACCGGAGGCGGCACCGCTCCGGCCCTGAAGGTGTCCGGAAACCAACTGGTCGACGCCGCGACCGGCACCGCGCACCGCATCCTCGGCGTGAACCGCTCCGGCGGCGAGTTCATGTGCGTCCAGGGCTACGGCTTCTTCGACGGTCCCGTCGACGACGCCTCGGTCCAGGCCATCGCCGACTGGAAGGCCAACGCGGTCCGCATCCCCCTCAACGAGGAGTGCTGGCTCGGCCTGGACAACGTCAAACCCGCCTACGCGGGCGCCAACTACCAGGCGGCCGTCAAGGACCTGGTGAGCAAGGTCGAGGCGCACGGCATGACCCCCATCCTCGACCTGCACTGGTCCCACGGCCAGTACACCGGCAACTCGGCGGGCTGCTCCGACGTCCACGCCACCTGTCAGAAACCCATGCCCGACGCCCAGTACGCGCCGTCCTTCTGGTCGTCGGTCGCCACCGCCTACAAGGACGATCCCGCCGTCGCCTTCGACCTCTTCAACGAGCCGTACCCCGACCGTGCCACCTCCGACGCGGCCGATGCCTGGACCTGTTGGCGCGACGGCGGCACGTGCCCCGGCATCGGCTACCAGGTCGCCGGCATGCAGGACCTCGTGGACGCCGTGCGCGGCGCCGGCGCCCGCAACCTGATCCTCGCGGGCGGCCTCGCCTACTCCAACGACCTGAGCCAGTGGCTCGCCCACGAGCCGGACGACCCGGCCGGCAATCTCGCCGCGGCGTTCCACGTCTACAACTTCAACTCCTGCGCCGACGCGAGCTGCTGGAACAGCCAGGTCGCCCCTGTCGCCGCCCAAGTGCCGGTCGTGGCCGGGGAGATCGGCGAGAACACCTGCTCGCACGGGTTCATCGACCAGGTCATGAAGTGGTTCGACGACCGGCACCTGTCGTACCTCGGCTGGACCTGGAACACCTGGGACTGCTCCTCGGGGCCGTCCCTGATCACCGACTACGACGGCACGCCCACGGCCTACGGAGCCGGGCTCCGCGACCATCTGCGCGCCCTGAACGGCTGAGCCGAACCACCCGGCTTTCGCCCTCCCGACCGCCCGACCGCCCGACCGCCCGACCGCCCGACCGACCGGATACCGGAAGACAATCCCACAGAAAGGGACGCCCCACACCATGAGCCGCATCAGAACAAGAGCCGGAACCGCCGCCTTCGCGGCCCTCGCCCTCACCGGCGCCGCCTGCGTCGGCACCGCGGCCGCGATGCCCGCCGACATGACGCCCGCCGCGACGGCCTGCAGCGTCGACTACACCATTCAGAACCAGTGGGACGGCGGCTTCACCACCGCCGTCACCATCACCAACAACAGCGCCGCGCTGAGCGGCTGGAACCTCACCTGGTCCTTCTCCGGCGACCAGAAGGTGTCCAGCGGCTGGAACGCCCAGATCTCCCAGTCCGGCGCCGACGTCACCGCTGAGAACGAGACGTACAACGCCGCCCTCGCCACCGGCGGCACGGTCTCCTTCGGCTTCAACGGCACGTTCAGCGGCACCAACACCGTGCCCGCCACGTTCAAGCTGAACGGCGTCACCTGCAACGAGGACACCACGCCCCCGCCGGGCGGTGGCGGCGGCTCGACGGGTTCCGGCACACGCGTCGACAACCCGTACGAGGGCGCCAAGGTCTACGTCAACCCGGAGTGGTCGGCCCACGCCGCCGCCGAGCCGGGCGGCGACCGCGTGTCGAACGAGCCGACCGGCGTCTGGCTCGACCGCATCGCCGCGATCAACGGCGCGGACGGCAAGATGGGTCTGCGCGACCACCTCGACGCCGCCCTCCAACAGGGCGCCGACCTGGTCCAGTTGGTCATCTACGACCTGCCGGGACGGGACTGCGCCGCCCTCGCCTCCAACGGCGAACTCGGCCCCGACGATATCGGCAAGTACGAGAGCGACTTCATCGACCCGATCGCCTCGATCCTCTCCGACAGCAAGTACGCCAACCTGCGGATCGTCACCACCGTCGAGCTCGACTCACTGCCCAACCTCGTCACCAACACCGGCAGCAGGGCGACCGCCACCGCCGCGTGCGACACCATGAAGGCCAACGGCAACTACATCAAGGGCGTCGGATACGCGCTGCACAAGCTCGGCGCGATCCCCAACGTCTACAACTACGTGGACGCCGGTCACCACGGCTGGCTCGGCTGGGACAACAACTTCGACGCGTCCGCCCAGGTGTTCAAGCAGGCCGCGACCGCCGAAGGCGCCACCGTCGACGACGTCCAGGGCTTCATCACCAACACCGCCAACTACAGCGCCCTGAAGGAGAACAACTTCTCCATCGACGACACCGTCAACGGCACGTCGGTGCGCCAGTCCAAGTGGATCGACTGGAACCGCTACACCGACGAACTCTCCTACGCCCAGGCCATGCGGAAGGAACTGGTCTCGGTCGGCTTCAACAGCGACATCGGCATGCTCATCGACACCTCCCGCAACGGCTGGGGCGGCGCCGCCCGGCCCACCGGCCCCGGCCCGACCACCAGCGTGGACGCGTACGTGGACGGCGGCCGCTACGACCGGCGCATCGACATCGGCAACTGGTGCAACCAGGCCGGCGCCGGACTCGGCGAACGCCCGCAGGCATCGCCCGCCGCGGGCATCGACGCGTACGTGTGGATGAAGCCGCCGGGCGAGTCCGACGGCGCCAGCAAGGCCATCGCCAACGACGAGGGCAAGGGCTTCGACCGCATGTGCGACCCGACGTACACCGGGAACGTGCGCAACAACAACCACATGTCAGGGGCCCTTCCCGACGCCCCGCTGGCCGGGCACTGGTTCTCCGCCCAGTTCCAGCAGCTGATGAAGAACGCCTACCCGCCGCTGTCATAGAAGCGGTGTGATCCGCCGGGGCCGGGGAGATCCGGGGCGTCGCCCCGCCCCGGGCCCCGGCGGACCCCGTACGGCCGCTCCCCGCGCACCCGGTTCTCCGCCCGGCCTTGCGAAACCGGCAACGTGGCTTGCCCCTGACCGGCCCGCCGCCCACCCTGGAGGAAATCCCGAACCGGGCACGGAAGGCGGCGAACACGCACATGGCAGCACAGGGCCACCACCACCATCACCACGGGAACAGCCACGGACAGGGACACGACCACGGCGGGACCCGGATGGACTGGGCCGAGATGATCCCGATGCTGGAGCGGGGCGCCGAGGTCTACGCGCCCATGTACCGCGACGCGATGGACTGGCTGCGCGCGTCGCGGGACGGCGGTACGGGGGGCGGCACCGGTCTGATCGTCGACGCGGGCGCCGGGCCCGGCGCCGTCACCGGGCTGCTCGCCGAGGCGTTCGGGCAGGCGCGGATCGTCGCCGCCGACCCGGAGGAGGCACTGCTCGCGCGGGCCGCCGAGCGGGCCGGGGCCGCCGGGCTCGGCGACCGGGTGAGCACGCTGCGCGTCGAACTCCCGGACGCCGTGGAAGCCTTGCCGTCCGCCGACCTGATCTGGGCGGCGCGCTCGCTGCACCACGTCGGCGACCAGGCTGCCGCCGTCGCGGCGCTCGCCGGGCGGCTCGCCCCCGGCGGCACCCTCGCGCTCGTCGAGGGCGGGCTTCCGGCACGGTGCCTGCCGCGTGACTTCGGGATGGGCAGGCCCGGACTCCAGGCGCGGCTCGACGCGCTGGAGGAGGACTGGTTCGCCCGGATGCGGGCCGACCTGCCGGGCGCCAGGCACGACACGGAGAACTGGGCGAAGCTGCTCACCGGAGCGGGCCTGGCGCGGGCGCGCAGCCGCACGTTCCTGCTCGACCTCCCGGCGCCCCTGGACGCGCCGGCCCGCGAACACGTGGTCGAGCTGTGGCACAAGCGCCGCGAGGTGATGGAGCTGACCGGCGAGGACGCCGCCGTGGTGGACCGGCTGCTCGACCCCGACGACCCGGAGAGCCTGCACCGGCGCGACGACCTGTTCCTGCTGGTGGCCCACACGGTGCACACGGCCGTCAAGGACGAGTGACCGGCCCGCGTCGGATCACCGCTCAGGCCACGTCGAACGTCGCCGGGTCCGGGCCGAGGCGGCGGTTCTCGTTGAGCGCGCTGATCGCGCCCAGGTCCTCGGCGTCGAGTTCGAAGCTGAACACGTCGATGTTCTCCTCGATGCGCGACGGCGTCACGGACTTCGGGATCGCCACATTGCCCTGCTGCACGTGCCAGCGCAGCACGATCTGCGCCGGGGTGCGGCCGTGCTTCTGGGCGATGGCCACGATCGCGGGCACTTCGAGGAGCCCCTTGCCCTGGCCGAGCGGTGACCACGCCTCCGTGGCGATGCCCAACTCGGCGTGCTTCTCGCGGGAGGCCCGCTGCTGCAGGTGCGGGTGGAGCTCGATCTGGTTGACAGCCGGGATCACCGAGGTCTCCTCGGTCAGCCGGTCCAGGTGCTCGGGCAGGAAGTTGGAGACACCGATGGCCCTGGCGCGGCCGTCCGCGTGAATCTTCTCGAAGGCCCTGTACGTCTCCACGTACAGGTTCCTGGACGGCAGCGGCCAGTGGATGAGGTACAGGTCCACGTGGTCGAGGCCGAGCTTGTCGAGCGAGGCGTCGAAGGCCCGCAGCGTCGCGTCGTAGCCCTGGTCCGCGTTCCACAGTTTGGTGGTGACGAAGAGCTCCTCGCGGGGCAGGCCGCAGGCGGCGATGGCCCTGCCGGTGCCCTCTTCGTTGCCGTAGACCGCGGCGGTGTCGATGCTCCGGTAACCGGCCTGAAGCGCCGTCGTCACGGCCCTCTCGGCCTCGTCGTCCGGCACCTGCCACACGCCGAATCCGAGCTGCGGCATCTCCATGCCGTTGTTCAGGATGATCGGGGGAACCTTGCTCACGAGGTGATGTTCCTTCAGTCGTCCGGTTGGTACTCCCATGGTCAACGATGCCGGGCACATGCGCATTCCTGACGCACGTCGCCGGCTCAGGACCGGTACAGCGCCTCGACCTCGGCCGCGTACGCCGTCTCGATCGCCTTCCGCTTGAGCTTGAGGGACGGGGTGAGCAGGCCGTGCTCCTCGGAGAACTGGTGGGCGAGTATGCGGAACGTACGAATGGATTCCGCCTGTGAGACAAGTGTGTTGGCGGCCACGACCGCGCGGCGCACCTCCGTCTCCAGGTCCGGGTCGCGCACCAGTTCGGCGGGGGTCATCAGGGCCTTGCCGCGCATGCCGAGCCAGTGCTCGACGGCCTCGGAGTCGAGGGTGACCAGGGCCGCGATGTAGGGGCGGTCGTTGCCGACGACGATGCACTGGGCGACGAGCGGGTGGTCGCGGACGCGTTCCTCCAGTTGCTGCGGCGCGACGCTCTTGCCGCCGGAGGTCACCAGAATCTCCTTCTTGCGCCCGGTGATGGTGAGGTAGCCGTCCTCGTCGAGGGAGCCGAGGTCGCCGGTGGCCAGCCAGCCGTCGTGGAGGGCCGCGTCGGTGGCCTTCGGGTCGTTGAGGTACCCCTGGAAAACGTTGCTACCGTAGAGCCAGACCTCGCCGTCGTCCGCGATGTGCACCGTGGTGCCCGGAATGGCGCGGCCCACCGTGCCGTAGCGGGTCTGCTCGGGCGGGTTGGCGGTGGCGGCGGCGGTCGACTCGGTCAGGCCGTACCCCTCGTAGACGGTGACGCCGGCCCCGGCGAAGAACAGGCCGAGCCGCCGGTCCATGCCGCTGCCGCCCGACATCGCGTGCCGGACCCTGCCGCCCATCGCGTCGCGCACCTTGGAGTAGACGAGCTTGTCGAAGACCGAGTGCTGCATGCGCAGCGAGGCGGACGGTCCCGGTCCTGTGCCGAATGCCTTGGCCTCCTGCGCGTCCGCGTACCGCACCGCGCACTCCACGGCCTTCTCGAACGGGCCGGACTTGCCGTCCTTCTCCGCCTTGCGGCGGGCCGCGTTGAAGACCTTCTCGAAGATGTACGGGACGGCGAGGATGAACGTCGGCCGGAACGCCTGGAGGTCCGGTATCAGGGCGGTCGCGTTCAGCTGTGGCTGGTGGGCGAGTTTGACCCTGCCGCGGATCGTCGCGACCTCCACCATCCGGCCGAAGACGTGCGCGAGCGGCAGGAACAGCAGGGTGGAGGGCACGCGGTCACGTTTGGAGGAGAACACGGGCTCCCAGCGGGCGACCATCGTGTCGGCCTCGAACATGAAGTTGCCGTGCGAGATGACACAGCCCTTGGGGCGGCCGGTCGTGCCCGACGTATAGATGATCGTGGCGGTGGAGTCGGGGGTGACCGCGCGGCGGTGCCGGTGCACCGTCTCGTCGTCGACCTGGCGGCCGGCCGCGGTGACCTCGGCGACGGCGCCGCCGTCCAGCTGCCACAGCCGCCTGAGCTGCGGCAGCCGGTTGATCACCGTGGCGATGGTCATGGCGTGGTCCTCGTGCTCGACCACCGCCGCCGACACCTCGGCGTCGTAGAGCATCCAGAAGACCTGCTCGGCCGACGACGTCGGATAGATCGGCACCACCTGCGCGCCGATGGTCCACAGCGCGAAGTCGAACAGGGTCCATTCGTAGCGGGTACGGGACATGATGGCGACCCGGTCGCCGAATCTGATGCCTTCCGCGAGCAGGCCCTTGGCCAGGGCGAGAACCTCGTCTCGGAAGTCGGCTGAGGTCACGTCGCGCCACTGCCCCTGGCTGTCCTTGCGGCCGAGAGCGATGTGCGACGGGTCCTCCAGAGCATGGTCGAACACAGCGTCGGCCAGGCCGCCCACCGGCGGCGCCGACGCCATGGGGGGGTGGGTGAACTCGCGCAAAGTTGCTCCTCGTGGCGCTCCGCACAGCGTCGGTGACGGTACCGGACCGCACGCCCCGGCGGGAGGGGGTCGCCCTCATCGTGGGTGTGCGGTACACATGCGGAATATGCACTGGTCAGCCGAGAAAATGCGGCCACAAGGGAAGCGCCGGGACAGATTACTTACGCTCCAGTAAGTTTCGGTGGCGTAATCTCCCGGGCGCCTTCACGGGCCTCCACCGAATCTGTGCGAAGAGGTCACCTTCGCACAGCGGTCATTTCTTTGGGCGGAGTGGTCAGTTCCGGAACGGGCGTCTTGGGGGACCGTACCAGGCAGAACACCAGAAGACCTGCGACGAGCGCCACACAACGGGCGAGAATCGAAGCGGAGTTGAGACGAGGGTCAACGCCCCGCGCGACGAGGCCGTCGGCCCCGCTGCCTGCCCGCGCGGGTCCGCTGCCGACGGGTCTACCGCAGCTGATCCCCACCCGCCAAGATCGCCTCCGCGAGGACCCGCGCGGGACCCTGCCCCGCGGCTCCCCGCAGCACGAAGTCGACCTCCCCCAGCTCCGGCAGCCCGGCCCGCTCCGGTACCCGTACGAGCCCCGGTGGGACGAGGCCGCGGGAGTGGGCCATCACGCCCAGGCCCGCCCGCGCCGCGGCGATCAGCCCGTTCAGGGAGCCGCTGGTGCAGGCGATCCGCCACGCTCGCCCGTGCCGCTCCAGCGCGTCGAGGGCAAGGGCCCTGGAGATCCCCGGCGGCGGATACACGATCAGCGGCACCGGCCGCTCCGGATCGATCCGCAGCCGCTCCGAGCCGATCCACACCAGCCGGTCGTGCCACACCGGCTCGCCGCGCGGATCCTGCGGTCGCCGCTTGGCGAGCACCAGGTCGAGGTCGCCCGCGTCGAGCATCTCGTGCAGCGTCCCGGACAGTTCGACGGTCAGTTCCAGATCGACCTCCGGGTGCCCGACCCGGAACGCCTCCAGGATCTCCGGCAGCCGGGTGAGCACGAAGTCCTCGGACGCCCCGAACCGCAGCCGCCCGCGCAATCGCGTCCCCGCGAAGAACGCCGTCGCCTGCTCGTGGACATCGAGGATGCGGCGCGCGAACCCGAGCATCGCCTCGCCGTCCTCGGTCAGCTCCACCGAGTGCGTGTCCCGGGTGAACAGTGTCCGCCCGGCCGCGTCCTCCAGGCGCCGCACATGCTGGCTGACCGTGGACTGCCGCACCCCCAGGCGCCGCGCGGCCCGCGTGAAGCTCAGCGTCTGCGCGACGGCGAGAAACGTCCTCAGCTGTGCGGGCTCGTACATGATCCCGACTCTAGACCCGCCCATCACGAGAGGCGATCACAGTCAGAACGGTATGCAGGATTCCCGATCACGGTGCGGGGGTGGACGATGGGGAGGGCACGACCCGACCCGAGAGCAAGGAACCGATGAAACGCCTGAGCCGGCCGACGTGGCTGCCGATCGACCCGTACATCCTGGCGTTGCTCGGGACCGTGGGCCTCGCCGCCCTCCTCCCGGCGCGCGGCACCGCCGCGGACATCTCCTCCGGCGCCTCGACGGGGGCCGTCGCCGTGCTCTTCTTCCTCTACGGCGCGCGCCTTTCGACCCGTGAGGCGGTGGACGGGCTGCGCCACTGGCGGCTCCACGTCACGGTCCTGGCCAGTACGTTCGTAGTCTTCCCGCTGCTGGGTCTGGCGGCGCGTGGGCTCGTGCCCGTGCTGCTGCCGAAGAACCTCTACGAGGGTCTGCTCTTCCTCACGCTCGTCCCCTCCACCATCCAGTCGTCGATCGCGTTCACGTCCATCGCGCGGGGCAACGTCCCGGCGGCGATCTGCGCGGGTTCGTTCTCCTCGCTCGCCGGAATCGTCCTCACGCCGTTGCTCGCGGCCGCGCTGCTGGGCAGCGGTGGCGGCTTCTCGGCGGACTCGCTCGTCAAGATCGTGCTGCAACTGCTCGTGCCGTTCCTCGCGGGGCAGTTCCTGCGCCGCTGGATCGGCGGCTTCATCGCCCGGCACAAGAAGGTGCTCGGGTACGTGGACCGCGGCTCGATCCTGCTCGTCGTGTACACGGCCTTCAGCGAGGGCATGGTCCAGGGCATCTGGCACCAGGTGAGCGCGGTCCGCCTGGCCGGACTGCTGGCCGTCGAGGCGGTGCTGCTCGCCGTGATGCTGGTCGCGACCTGGTACGGCGCCAAGGCGCTCGGTTTCGGCCGCGAGGACCGGATCGCCGTCCAGTTCGCCGGGTCCAAGAAGTCACTCGCCTCCGGTCTGCCGATGGCGAGCGTCCTGTTCGGCGCGCACGCCTCGCTCGCGGTGCTGCCGCTCATGCTCTTCCACCAGATGCAGCTGATGGTGTGCGCGGTCATCGCCAAGCGGCGCTCCCGCGACCCGCAGGAGCCGCCCGCCGGCCTGTCCGCCGCGGCCTCCCGCCCACCAGGTCCGCCGGCAGCCACGGGACCGGCTTCGGCCGTCCCGGGCAGGTGACCCCGCCCTGAGCGGTCGGGCCACGCCCGTCAGGGGGTCATGACCACCTTTCCGAGATTGGCCCGCCGCTCGATCACGGCATGTGCCCGCGCCGCTTCCTCAAGGGCGAAGACCTCGTGCACCACCGGTTTCAGGGCCCCCGTCAGGAACAGGTCCCACAGTTCCGTGCGCCACTTCTCGTACGTCTCGGGCGCGCCGCGAGCGATGAGCGCCATCTGGAACCCGATCACCGACTTCGCGCCGACCAGCAGGTCGTACGCCTCCACGGTGCCGCCGCCCGAGCTGTACGCCACGAGCCGACCGTGCGGGGCGAGGGCTCTGACGGCGGGCGTGAGCAGCTCGCCGCCGACCGCGTCCAGCACGTAGTCCGCCGGTTCGCCCCAGGACTCCTGGTCGTACGTCACCACGGCGTCGGCCCCCAGGCCGCGCAGGAAGGCGTCCTTGGTGGGGTCGGAGACCGCGGCCACGACCCGTCCCGCGCCCTGCCGCCGGGCCAGTTGCAGGGCGAGATGGCCCACGCCGCTCGCCGCGGCCGTCACCAGCGCCGTTTCGCCCGGCTGTGGCCGCGCCGCCCGCAGCGCCCCGTACGCGACGAGCCCGCTGCGCACCAGCGCCACCGCGTCGACCGCGCTCGCCCCGTCCGGAACGGGCGAGGCCATGGCGGTGGGCAGCACGGCGAAGTCGGCGTAGCCGTGGCCGAAGGTCAGGCCCGTGACCCGGTCGCCGACGGCGTACCCACCGACACCCTCGCCGAGCGCGGTCACCTCGCCCGCGATCTCGCCGCCGAGCGCGATCGGCTCGCGGGCCTCGCGGACCTTGCGGACCACGGGCAGGGTGACGCCGATCGCCTCGGTGCGGACGAGCAGGTCGCCCGGCCCCGGCTCGGGGGTCGGGGCTTCCTCCAGGAACAGCACCTCGGGGCCGCCGCCTCGTTCGTACCGGACACGACGCACGGGCGTCACCGCCTTTCGGCTCGTCGGCTCGGCGGGACCGGGCCTGCGGTCATTGGGGGCACCAACGATAGGTGTATTTCATTGGGAGGTCCAACGGACTTGGCTATCCTGGCCGCATGGACACGCCGCCCACCGCCCCCAGCACCATCCGCGACCTGCCCAGCTGGCTCCTCGGACGAGCCGCCGCCCGTGGCCGCGCCCTCGTCGCCGCCGCCCTCGCCGAGCACGGCCTGAAGATGTGGCACCACGTCGTCCTCAGCGCCGTCGTCGACCGTCAGCCCGTCGCCCAGGCCGACCTCGTACGCGGCGTCGGGCTCGACCCCAAGGACATGGTCGGCGTCCTCAACGACCTGCAGGCCGCCGGTCTCGTCGAGCGCACCCCCGACCCCCGCGACCGCCGCAAGAACGCCGTCACCGCCACCGGAACCGGCGCCCGGCTCGTCGAGACCTGCGCCCGGGTCTCGCGCGCCGCCAACGACGAACTGCTCGCGCCGCTCACCGCCGCCGAACGCGACCAGTTCCTCGACATGCTGCGCCGCGTCTCGGGCGTCGCCGCCGAAGCGCGGTGATGTGGCGCGGCTGCGAGCGGGATGCGCCGTCCGGCCGTCCGCCCGGCCGCGCCTCTGGCCGCCGACCCGGTCTTCCTGCTCTCCCCGGTCCGCTCCGGCTCCACGCCCTGCGCGCCCTGCTCAACAGCGCGGCCGTCGCGGAGTCCCTCACCGCGCGCCGCACCACGCCGACGAGTCGACTCGGACCCGGCCATGCTCGACTACGGCGCCCGCTGCGCGGGACTTGCCGCCGATGCTGCGCGAACTCGCCGGGCGGTGGGGGTACACGGGCCTTTGAAGCGGTGGGCGTGCACGGGCCTCTGAGCGGCATGCGGGGCCCGGCCGACGCGGGGGGCGCGCCCCCCGCGTCGGC
>NZ_JAPHNL010000059.1 GCF_026274175.1 Streptomyces beihaiensis | reverse complement strand
CTCGGCGGGGCGGCCCTTTGACAACTTTTTACGTCGGCCGTTACTCCGTCAGGAGTCCGCGCTGGTCCGCCCGGCCCGAGCTGGTCGTCGTCAGTCCTCGCTCCGCGCGGACAGCAGGTCCTCCAGCTGCTCCTCGCGTGCCTGCGCGGCGACGAACAGCAGCTCGTCCCCGGCCTCCAGAGCGTCCTCCTGGCTCGGCACCAGGACGCGCGTGCCACGGATGATGGTCACCAGGGACGTGTCCTGCGGCCACCGCACATCGCCCACGCGCGTGCCGGCCAGCGGCGACTCCGGCGGGAGCGTCAGCTCCACCAGGTTCGCGTCGCCGTGGCTGAAGCGCAGCAGCCGCACCAGGTCGCCGACGCTCACCGCCTCCTCGACCAGCGCCGACATCAGGCGCGGCGTCGAGACGGCGACATCCACGCCCCACGACTCGTTGAACAGCCACTCGTTCTTCGGGTTGTTGACGCGGGCCACGACCCGCGGGACCCCGTACTCGGTCTTCGCGAGCAGCGAGACGACCAGGTTGACCTTGTCGTCACCGGTGGCCGCGATGACCACGTTGCAGCGCTGCAGCGCCGCCTCGTCCAAAGAGGTGATCTCGCAGGCGTCGGCGAGCAGCCACTCCGCCTGCGGGACGCGCTCGACCGAGATCGCCGTCGGTGTCTTGTCGACGAGCAGGACCTCGTGGCCGTTCTCGAGCAGCTCGCCCGCGATGGAACGGCCGACCGCCCCGGCTCCGGCAATGGCGACCCTCATCAGTGACCGCCCTCCTCAGGCCCCTCGGCGAACGCCGCCTCGACCTTCTCTACGTCGTCCGTGCGCATCATCACGTGGATGAGGTCGCCCTCCTGCACCACCGTCTGCGACGTCGGCAGCATCGCCTCGCCGAGCCGGGTCAGGAACGCGACGCGCACGCCCGTCTCCTCCTGGAGACGGCTGATCTTCTGCCCCACCCAGGACGGGGACGCGTACACCTCGGCCAGCTGGACACCACCGGTGGGGTCGCGCCACAGCGGCTCGGCCCCGGAGGGCAGCAGACGGCGCAGCATCTGGTCGGCCGTCCACCGGACGGTGGCGACGGTCGGGATGCCCAGGCGCTGATACACCTCGGCGCGCCGGGGGTCGTAGATCCGCGCCGCCACGTTCTCGATGCCGAACATCTCGCGGGCCACCCGCGCGGCGATGATGTTCGAGTTGTCGCCGCTGGAGACCGCCGCGAAGGCGCCCGCCTCCTCGATCCCGGCCTCGCGCAGGGTGTCCTGGTCGAATCCGACACCGGTGACACGCCGACCGCCGAATCCGGAGCCCAGACGGCGGAACGCCGTCGGGTCCTGGTCCACCACGGCGACGGTGTGGCCCTGCTGTTCCAGGGTCTGGGCGAGTTGGGACCCGACGCGGCCACAGCCCATGATCACGATATGCACGGCCCTACCCCGCACTCCTCACAGGCCACGCGACCTGCGTAAATGTCCTGCTCATGTCTCTCTCTCGCGGCTCGGTCCAGCCGGTGCGGCTCGATCTCGGGCTTGACGCGGGCCGTGTATGGACCGCGTCAAGGACACCGTATCGGCAATGTGCTCGAACACGACCTCCGCGTCCTCGTCCTGATCGTCCGGGCCGGACTCCGACGCGCGCCGGGCGCGAAGGGCGGGTGGCTGGGCCGTCCGCACGGCCACCCTTTACGATCCTCTGCGTGTCCAAACTGACCGACGTGCCCAAACGACTCTTGATCGGGCGCGCTCTGCGCAGCGACCGGCTGGGTGAAACGCTCCTGCCGAAGCGCATCGCTCTCCCCGTCTTCGCTTCCGACCCGCTGTCCTCCGTGGCCTACGCGCCCGGCGAGGTCCTGCTGGTCCTCTCCGTCGCGGGCGTGTCGGCCTACCACTTCAGCCCCTGGATCGCGGCCGCGGTCATCGTGCTGATGTTCACGGTGGTCGCCTCCTACCGGCAGAACGTGCACGCCTACCCGAGCGGTGGCGGCGACTACGAGGTCGCCACCACCAACCTCGGCCCGCGCGCCGGTCTCACCGTCGCCAGCGCGCTGCTCGTCGACTACGTGCTGACCGTCGCGGTCTCCATCGCCTCCGGCATCGAGAACCTGGGCTCCGCGATCCCGTTCGTGGTCCAGCACAAGGTGCTGTGCGCGGCGGCCGTGATCGTGCTTCTGACGCTGATGAACCTGCGCGGCGTCAAGGAGTCCGGCAAGCTCTTCGCCATTCCGACGTACGTCTTCGTCAGCGGCGTCTTCGCCCTGATCGCCTGGGGTGCGTTCCGCGGCTTCGTCCTCGGCGACACCATGAAGGCGCCCACCGCCGACTTCCACATCAGAGCCGAACACCAGGGCCTGGCGGGATTCGCCCTGATCTTCCTCCTGCTTCGCGCCTTCTCCTCCGGGTGCGCCGCGCTCACCGGTGTCGAGGCGATCTCCAACGGCGTACCGGCGTTCCGCAAGCCCAAGTCGAAGAACGCGGCCAACACCCTCGCCCTGATGGGCCTGCTGGCCGTCACCATGTTCTGCGGCATCATCGGCCTCGCGCTGGCCACGCACGTACGCATGGCCGAGAACCCGGCGACCGATCTGATCGACAAGGGCGCGGCCGTCGGCTCCGGCTACGTGCAGAACCCGGTCATCACGCAGGTCGCCGAGGCCGTCTTCGGCAAGGGCAGCTTCATGTTCGTCATCCTGGCGGCGGCCACCGCGCTCGTCCTCTTCCTGGCTGCGAACACGGCGTACAACGGATTCCCGCTGCTCGGCTCGATCCTCGCCCAGGACCGCTATCTGCCGCGCCAGCTGCACACGCGCGGCGACCGGCTCGCGTTCTCCAACGGCATCGTGCTGCTCGCGGGCGCGGCCATGTTGCTGACGTTGATCTATGGAGCCGACTCGACCAGGTTGATCCAGCTGTACATCGTCGGCGTGTTCGTGTCGTTCACGTTGAGCCAGACCGGCATGGTCCGGCACTGGAACCGCCACCTGGCCACCGAGACGGACCAGGCCCAGCGGCGCCGCATGATCCGCTCCCGCTCGATCAACGCCTTCGGCGCCTTCTTCACCGGCCTCGTCCTGGTCGTCGTCCTCGTCACGAAGTTCACCCACGGCGCCTGGGTCGCACTGCTCGGCATGTGCGTCTTCTACGTGACGATGACCGCCATCCGGCGGCACTACGACCGCGTCGCCGACGAGATCGCCGCCCCCGAGACCCCGTCCGACGACAGCGTGCGCCCCTCGCGCGTCCACTCCATCGTCCTGGTGTCGAAGATCCACCGCCCGACGCTACGGGCGCTGGCCTACGCGAAGTTGATGCGTACGGACACCCTTGAGGCGTTGAGCGTCAATGTTGATCCCGCCGACACGAAGGCCCTGCGCGAGGAGTGGGAGCGACGCGGCATCGACGTACCGCTGAAGGTCCTCGACTCTCCCTACCGGGAGATCACCCGCCCGATCATCGACTACGTGAAGAATCTGCGCCGAGAGTCCCCGCGCGACGCGGTCAGCGTGATCATCCCCGAGTACGTCGTCGGCCACTGGTACGAGCATCTGCTCCACAACCAGAGCGCGCTGCGCCTGAAGGGCCGCCTGCTCTTCACCCCCGGCATCATGGTCACCTCCGTCCCGTACCAGCTGGAGTCCTCCGAGGCCGCCAAGCTGCGGGCCCGCAGACGCCAGGAATGGAACGCGCCGGGCTCGGTGCGCCGCGGCCCCGTGGAGAAACGGACGAAGGAACAGACCGGCAAGAGCTGACACGACGACGGCGCGGGGCCCACCGTTCAGGGACGTAGACTGGTGGGCTGTTGTCCACCGGCTCCCGCAGCCGGCCCCGCAGCGCCACCGGACGCCGTCCTCCCCTACGTACTGGAGCACCCCGCCATGCAGGCAGAACCGAAGAAGTCCCTGGTGGGGGAGGAGTACGAGGTCGAGGTCGGCCCCGTCGCACACGGCGGCCACTGCATCGCCCGCACGAGCGAGGGCCAGGTGCTGTTCGTGCGGCACACCCTCCCCGGCGAGCGGATCGTGGCCCGGGTGACCGAGGGCGAGGAGGGCGACCGCTTTCTGCGCGCCGACGCGGTGACGGTGCTGGAGGCGTCCAAGGACCGCGTCGAGGTGCCCTGCCCGTACGCCGGCCCCGGTCGCTGCGGAGGCTGCGACTGGCAGCACGCCAAGCCCGGCGCGCAGCGCCGCCTGAAGGGCGAGGTCATCGCGGAGCAACTGCGGCACCTCGCGGGCCTCACCCCCGAGGAGGCCGGCTGGGACGGCACCGTGATGCCCGCCGAGGGCGACAAGCTCCCCGCGGGCCAGGTCCCGCAGTGGCGTACGCGCGTCCAGTACGCGGTCACGGACGACGGCCACGCGGGCCTGCGCCGCCACCGTTCGCACGAGGTCGAACCGATCGACCACTGCATGATCGCCGCGGAGGGCGTCTCGGAGCTCGGCATCGAGCGCCGCGACTGGAGCGGCATGGAGTCGGTCGAGGCGATCGCGGCGACCGGCTCCCAGGACCGTCAGGTGATCCTGACCCCGAAGCCGGGCGAGCGCCTGCCGATCGTGGAACTGGACAAGCCGGTGTCGGTCCTGCGAGTCGGGGAGAAGGACAAGGGCATCCACCGCGTCCACGGCCGCCCCTTCGTCCGTGAACGCGCGGACGACCGCACCTACCGCGTCGGCAGCGGCGGCTTCTGGCAGGTCCACCCGAAGGCCGCGGACACGCTGATGCTCGCGGTGATGCAGGGCCTGCTGCCGCGCAAGGGCGACACGGCGCTCGACCTGTACTGCGGCGTCGGCCTCTTCGCGGGGGCGCTGGCCGACCGCGTCGGCGACAAGGGCGCGGTCCTCGGCATCGAGTCGGGCAAGCGCGCGGTCGAGGACGCCCGCCACAACCTCGCCGCCTTCGACCGCGTCCGCGTAGAACACGGCAAGGTCGAGTCGGTCCTGCCGCGCACCGGCATCACGGACGTCGACCTGATCGTCCTGGACCCGCCGCGCGCGGGCGCGGGCAAGAAGACGGTCTCCCACCTCGCGACGCTGGGCGCCCGTCGGATCGCGTACGTGGCGTGCGACCCCGCCGCGCTGGCGCGGGACTTGGGGTACTTCCGGGAGGGCGGGTACCGGGTGCGGACGCTGCGGGCGTTCGATCTGTTCCCGATGACGTCGCACGTGGAGTGCGTGGCTATTCTTGAGCCTGCCGATAAGGGCATCTGACCTGCTGTTTTGCATTTCAGGTGGTCAGCTCGACCTGTTTTCACACGCGGAATGCGTCGACTGAGGTTCTCTTGTGCAGAGCGGTCTGAGCTGCAGCTTCGAGGGCTGACGCGGGTCTCGCGGCGACGTGGGGATGCGGAATCCAGAATTTTTGACGCTCGGATGACGCTCGAACATCGGAAGTCTCGACCTCGCGGACCTCTCCGGCCCTGGACCGCGCGGACCGGGGCCGTCGGCGCGGGGCAAGGACTCCGGTTCGGGGGTCCGACGGCACCTCGCCTGGGGCGGCGCGCGCTGCTACCTCGTCGCACGCACCTTGGAACCGAGACCGCAGCCCGACCGGGCCACGAAGGACGGCGGCGTGGTCCGAGGTCTTGAGTGGCTGGTATCACCTCGCCACCTGGATACCAGTCCGTGCGGGAATTTCTAGGGTGGCAGCCCCGACCCGTCACCACTATTAGCCAGTTGGTGTCGTCAATCGCTCCGCTGTGCCAATACCTGCGAGAGGAGGTGCTGGAGCAGCTCGCCCTCGAACGCAGAACGCCGGACGGTCCCCGCAGCCGGCGGCGGGCCCGCAAGCCTTTCACCGCCTTGGCGCACCACTGGCGCAAGGTGCTCTTCCCCTCAACCGATGGACAAGACCCCGACCACCTCTTCGCCGACCGTTACGTCCAGACGATCGCCTTCGCCCTCCTGCTGGCCCGTATCGAGAACGTACCGCTTGCCGTCCGCAACTTCGTTGACGTGTCACGTGAGTTGAAGGCCGAGAACACGGTCATGGGTCGAGCCCTGCAGTTGCTGACGGAGACGGTGGACGCCGAGTTCGCGCGCCGAATCGACACGCTCGTGCAGGTCATCGACGCTGTCGACGGGGAGGCGATCCGATCCCGGACGCCCGACGCCCACGTTCATCTCTACGAGGATTTCCTCCAGGGACGAACTCATGACCAACGGCGTACCCCTCACCGGTGACGCCGCACTGTGGTCGGAGGCGCTGCACATCGGGATGAGGGATTACCAGGTCAGCGGAGAGAACGTTCTCGACGGCTGGTTGAAACGCAGGACGGGACCGCCGTCCCGCAGGGGCCGTCAGCGAGCTGGACCGCATCAGGCCCGAGCGGTGGTTACCTGCCTGGGGTGAGGATCTCCAGTACGTGCTGGCCCTCCTGTGGCATCTGGTCGAACTGCAATCTGCTCACAATGAGCTGCTCGACCGTGTGCTCATGTCACCGCTGGTCAGCGTCGCCGAGTTGCAACGTCGGAACGTCCTGCCCGTCCCGGAAACCACCCGGCGTTCGGCTCCCGCACCGATACAGACCGACCTCATCCCCGGGACCGAGGGAATGGAGGCGCGCGAGCCGCACGCCGTAAGGCCCCTCACCGCAGAGAGGAGTTCTCCGGCCGGCGCTCGCACGCGGCCACGCAGGAGTCAGGAATTCCGGTGACACGCAGTCGTCCCGCAGAAAGCGTCGAGATCCGTAAAGCTCCTGATGACGGTGACGCGTCTGCCGCACCGAGGGCGGGTGCCCAGCGGTACCGGTTGAATCCGCTGTTCTGCGACTCGCCCCTGAATGTCGGTGCCTCCCTCTACGGTGGACATCCGGATGCCGTCGGGGCAACGGGGAGGGGCGACAGGCGTGCGCAGGGTTCCACCGGAGATGTTCCGGTTCACGACGGTGGAGAGGTCCGATCTGTACGGGGCGGTGCTGGACGTCTTCGGCGTGTCCGGTGAACACCTGGAGACGGCGCTGGGGATCGACGCGGTGCGAGAGCGGCTGCGCGGGGTCGGCTGGGTGGCGCCGGTCGAGGGTGAGGATCTGTATGAGGCGCTCAGGAAGCTCGTGCAGTGGGAGCTCCTGGATGTGGTGCACAACCACGCGGAGAACTACCGCACGGCCGAGGAGTACGAACGGCGCAACCTGCAGTATTCGCTGACCCGCCGGGGCGAGGCCGCTCTTGCCGGAGTGAGGCACGCGCTTGAGGTTCTCGCCTCCACGGGCGCGCTGCAGACGGCCGTGCTGGAGGCGATCGCCGACCGGCTCGACGAGCTGTGTCTGCTCTTCGGTGAACCGGCGTCGGCCGATCGGCGGATCTTCAGCACGCTGCGGGAGCTGGAGGGGCATCTGGACGCTCTGGTGGAGAACACCAAGGCGTTCAACGGTGAACTGCAGCGCCTCCTGCGCGCCGAGGGCGCGGATCTGGAGGTGTTCCGTGAGGTCAAGGCCGCCACCGTCGCGTATCTGCAAGAGTTCCTGGTCAACCTCGACCGGCGCGGGCAGGCGGTCGCCGCTGCCGTGGCCCGGGTGGAGGAGCGGGGGACCGCTGCACTGCGCGAGCGAGCCCTGCGCGGGGCAGAGCTCCCGCCGGTGGCCGGTGAGGATCCGGCGGCCGGCTGGCTGGAGAGCAGGCGGGCGCGCTGGGCGGGCCTGCGTGCGTGGTTCCTGGAGGACGACGGTGCCCGACCTCGGATCGAACAACTGCACGACATAGCCCGGCGGGCCATCGTCTCGCTCCTGCAGGTTCTGGAACGGATCAACGAGTCGCGACGCCGCTCCTCCAGCGCCGTGCAGGACTTCCGGGAGTTGGCACGCTGGTTCGCGGCGGCCCCCGCGGAAGAGGACCTGCACCGGCTGTGGTCGGCAGCCTTCGGGCTCGGTTCGGCACGCCACGCTCATCTGGCCCACTCCGACCCCGAGCTGATCCCGTCGTCCCGTTCCTGGTCCGAGGCCCCGCCTGTGGAGGTGTCGGCGCTGCTGCGGACCAGTGGACGGACGGAGCGCTTCACTCGCACGGCCAAGGTGCGGGACGTCGCGGCTGTCAGGGCGGAGCGTGCCGAGCGGGCTCGCGCGGAGCGAGCGGAACTCGCACGCGCCTGGCAGGTGCTGGAGACAGCCGGACCTGTTCGTCTGTCCTCCTTCGGCACGTTGGATCCCGCCGTCTTCGACCGCTTGCTCGACCTGTTCGGCCGTGCCCTGGCCGCCCGGCCGGACGCGAGCGGCCTGAGGCGCGCCACGACGGGAGACGGCCGGGTGGAGATCGCCCTGGCACCGCCTTCCGATGAGCGCACCGCCGTACTGCACACCGCAAAGGGCTCACTGACCGGACCGGACTACGTCGTCCACATCACGGCGGCGGGTGGAGCGAGCGTCTCCTCGGCCCTCCGCGCCACGCCGCAGGAGGCCACAGGATGAGCGCCCTCGCCAACCAACTGGCCGCCGCGGAACGGGAGGAGGTCGCTCGCGCCATCCGTCTCCTCCTGGCCCGCCCCCTGCTCACCGAGACCGCCGACCCGACTGGCTTCGAACTGGTACGACGCCGTCGCGAGCCACTGGCCCAGTGGTTCGACTACACCTGCGGCTGGAGCCTGGTGGTGGAGCCCCGCCGCGGTTACGCCCGCCTCACCAAGGTGCGCGCCAACCCGGACGGTTCCCGCCCGGCTCGTAGGGCACGTTCCGGCCGGGCCCCGTTCGACCGTCTGCGATATGTGCTGCTGTGCGTGACCGCGGCCGAGCTGCTGTCGATGCCCATGACAACCATTGGCATGCTCGCCGACCGCGTCGTGCAGGCCACGGCGGCCGACCGGGCACTGGCCGTGTTCGACCCGGTCCACAAGCTGGAGCGGATGGCATTTGTCGATGTTCTCAAGCTGCTGGAGTCCTGCGACGTGCTGCGCGCGGTGGATGGTACGACTGAGGCGTACGTCGAGTCCGCGGAGGCCAAGGTCCTCTACCGCGTGGACACCACCCTGCTGATGCGGTTGCCCGCCGCCCCCGTCGGCGCCTCCCGACTCGCCGTGCCCCCGGACGAGGTGCCCGCGCGGTTCGAGGAACTCCTCACCGGCCTGGTGCGGGAGCGCCGCTATGGCGGCGTGGTCGTCGACGGGACGGCCGACGAGACACACAGCGGGAGCGCCGCCACTGATGCGCAACGCAACCTGAGGCTGCGGCACTCGGTGCTGCGTCGCCTCTTCGACGACCCGGTGCTGCACCGGGTGGACCTCACCGAGGACGAGCTGGCCTACGTCACGTCTCTGACTGGACGTCAGATCCTGCGTCGCTCGGTCGAACAGGCCGGCTTCCTCCTGGAGGAACGCGCGGAGGGCTACCTGCTCGTGGACCCGGACGGGATCGCCACCGATGTCCGCTTCCCCGACGACACCTCCACTGCCAGAGTCGCCGCACTGCTCCTTCTGGAACCGCTCTGCGCCGCGCCCGCCGGAATGCTGCCCGAACAGCTTGCCGAGGCCGGAGCGGGTCTGCTGCGCCGCTTCCCGCGCTGGGCCAAGGCGTATCAGTCCGAGGACGGCGCGGTCCGGCTTTCCGACGACGCAGTACGTGTTCTGCGTGACGTCGGGCTCGTCCGCGCGGCCGGAGGGCGTGTCGTCGCATGCCCGGCCGCGTACCGCTATCGCCTGACAGAGACGACGAGTCCGAATCCGGATGACGAGCTCGGACCGGAGTGGGACGTGAACCGACGCGAGAGGGCAGGTGCCGTGGTTTCCGGTGGCGTTGCGGCAGAAGGGGATCAGAAGTGAGTGTGACGGAGCTTCCGGTCCCGCGGCGGCCCGAGTACGCCGAGTCGCCTGCGACACCGGCAACGGCGGTGGAGTCGGCCCGCGGCCGCTGGCAGCCGCACCGCGCGGGCATCCTCAACGTCTGGCGCTACTACGACGAGACCTTCACCTTCCATCAGGGCCGCCTGCTGCTGCGCGGCCAGAACGGTTCGGGCAAGTCCAAGGCCCTCGAACTTCTGCTGCCCTTCCTCTTCGACGCCAGCCTGCGCCCCAACCGCCTTTCCACGTTCGGCGGTGCGGAACGCACCATGCACTGGAACCTGCTCGGCGAAGGCGCCTCCGGCAAGACCCGTGTCGGGTATGTGTGGATGGAGTTCCGCCGCTTCGGCGAAGACGGCGCCGAGCGGTGGTTCGGCTGTGGTGCGCGTCTGCAGGCGAGCGTGCACACCAGCGGGGTACATGCCGACTACTTCACCACCGGCTCCAGGATCGCCCACCCCACCGGTGTGTTCCTCGTCAACGATGCGGGACAGCCGCTGACACGGGCAGCGCTGGTGGAGGCCCTGCGCGACCGAGGCGACGTCCATGCCTCGGCCACCGACTACCGCACGGCGGTACGACGCGAGTTGTTCTCCGGCATGGGGGAGCAGCGTTATGAGTCGCTGCTGTCCGCCCTGCTCCAGTTGCGCCAGCCCAAATTGTCCGAACGGCTCGATCCGTCCCTGCTCTCCACCCTGTTGTCCCGCGCCCTTCCCCCACTGGGCGAAGGCGAGATCGCTGAACTCGCCGAAGGCTTCGAGCGGCTGGACCGCCAGCGCGAACACCTCAAACGGCTCGACGACGAGGTGACAGCGGCAGAGACCGTCGCATCCCGGCAGCGCGCCTACGCACGACGTGTCCTGCGTGCCGGCTCGGCCGCGCTGATCTCGGCGACCACGGAGATGGACGACCTCGCCCGCGTCGCCCGCCAGAGCGCCGAGGAACTCGAACAGGCGCTGACGGAAAGGGAGTCCGCCCAGGTCCTGAGCGAAGGACAGGAGGTGCGAGCGCACGCCCTGGAGGAGACCGTCGAGGGGCTGCGCGAGAGCGACGCGTACAAGCAGGGCGAGGAACTGGACCGGCTCCGCCGTCGTACGGACGAAGCGGCAGCCGTCGCCCGGCGACAGCGTGCCACCGCGCAGGCCGCTCAGGTCAGCGCGGAGGAGGACCGGAGGTACGCCGACGAGGCGGAGGCCCAGGCCGGTACCTTCGACGAGCACGCGCGCGAGGCCGCCGAGGAAGCACGCCGCTCGGCCCGGGCGGCGGGTATGGAGTCGATCCATCATGAGGTGAAGACGCTTCTCGACGCGGATTCCGTGGTGACCCTCGAGGACAGCCCGGGGCACGAGGCCGGTGGCCGTCGCCCCCCGGCTTCGGCCGGTACACGCACGGCGGGCGAGAACGGGGCACGACAGGCCCGCAGGCTGCTGCGGGGTGCGGTCACCGCCCGACGCCAGCAGGCCGTCCTCATCACCGAGGCGATGGACGAGCACGATCGCGCGGTACGCGACCGGGGTGTCGCTGAGAGTCTGCTGGAGGACGCCCGTAGCCGGCTCGCGGAGGCGATCGCCCGGCGGGACGAGGCGTCCGAAGCCTGGGACGGCGCCCTTGCCGTGCAGACGGAACGCCTGCTCGCCTGGGCCGGCGACTGCGCTGAACTGCGCATTGCCGATGCTGGGGAACTGGCGGCCAGGGCCGCGAACGAGGCTGAGGTGACGGCGCTGGTCGACGCCGCCGCACGCCCGCTGGAACAAGAGATCGCCACAGCGGAGGCCACCGCGCGAGCCGCACGTCTGAAGCTGCGGGACGAGCGGAGCCGACTCGAGGAGGAAGTCCGACGGCTGAGCGACGAGACCGACCTGCCGCCTTCGCCCCCTCCCACCCGCACCACCGTCCGCACGGCGACGGCGGGCGCACCCCTGTGGCGACTGGTCGCCTTCCACGAAGGTGTTCCGCTCCCCGTGCAGGCCGCGGTGGAGGCGGCACTGGAGGCATCGGGCCTCCTGGATGCCTGGGTCAGCCCCTACGACGGGATCGCCCTGCCGGGACACGACACCAGGGCCGAGGCGGCCCTGACCGTGACCGCCTCGGGGCCCAGTCTGCTGGAGGTGCTGAAACCCGAGGAGGACATCCCCGTCCCGGTCGACACCGTGACCCGTATCCTCGCCGGTGTCGCGTACGGCACTGCACTGCCCGGCGGTCACCCCGCGGCCGTCTCCGCCGACGGTGCCTGGCGTCTCGCGCTCGCCACCGGAACGTGGAGCAAGCCGGAACCCGCATACATCGGTGCCCTCGCGCGGCAACGGTTCCGGCAGCGCAGGATCGGTGAACTGACCGAGCACATCAGCGAGACCAACGCCTCCCTGGCCACGCTCGACGACCAACTGCGCGGCCTCGGAGCTCGCCGCGCCCGGCTGGACGCAGACCGCTCGGCCCGACCCGACCACCTGGAACTCGACGCCCGTCGGCGTGACTGGGACGGAGCCGAGGAGAAGGTGGCGGCCCGCGACGACGCCGTGCGCGACGCGGCTGCCCATCTGGCCCGGTGCGAGACCAAGGTGGCAGGCGCTCTGCGCACGCTCAGCCGTCGGGCGGCTGAACACGGATTGCCCACCGATCGCGACCGGTTGTATGCGCTCTCCTCCGACATCGACAGCTTCAGGGACACCGCCGACAGCTGGGTCGACGCCCGTCTCGCCGCGACCGCCGCCGCCGACAGGGCTCGTCAGAGCACCGCGCAGGCAGACCGCTCGCGCCGAGCTGCCGAGGAGCAGTCCGAGAACGCCGCTGCCGCCGAGGCCGAGGCGGCGGGACTGAAGGCGCGCCTGGAGGCGGTGGAGGCCACCGTTGGCGAGGACTACCGGCAGATCGTCGCGCGCGTCGCCGAGGCCCGCGCCGAACTGCGACGCTGTCGTGAGGAGGCCGGCCGGGCGGCCGATCTCCTCCTGCGACTGGAAGGCCGTATCGGAGGTCTGCGGGCAACCAGTGGTCAGGATGCCGAACGACGGGAGCGAGCCGTCGCCACCCGGGACCGCGCGGCGTACCGGTTCCGGCATCTGTGTCTGGTGGGGCTCGCGGAGGATGCGGGTATCACACCGGAACTCGGCGCCGGAGACGGCACGAAGGCCACCCTGGAGGCCGCCCGTGCCACAGCGGCGAAGTGGCCCGGAATCCCGCACGCCCCACGCAATCTGGGTGATGCCGCGACCCGCCTTTCCGAAGCGGTCCACGAAGCCCGCCAGCGCCTCGGCGTCCGTGCCGACCTGGATCTGGAGCCCGACGACGACATCCAGCTGTTCACCGCCACTCTGGACGGCATGCGGGCGGGGGCGACGGGCCTGCTCGCCGCGCTCACCCAGGAGCGCGACCGCAGTCGTGACGACATCACCACCGCTGAGCGGAGCCTCTTCGACCAGATCCTCACCGGCGACATCCGCCGTCACCTCGCCGCCCGCATCCGCCAGGCCGGCGAACTCGTCCACCGTATGAACGGGCATCTTGAGCGGGTTCGTACCGCCTCCAACGTCGCAGTCCAGCTTGTCTGGGACGTCCGTCCGGATCTCCCGGAGGGCACCCGCTCCGCCCGTCAGCTGCTGCTCAAGGACCCCGGCCGGGTCAACGAGACCGACCGGGAAGCCCTGCACGCCTTCTTCCGCTCCCGTATCGAGGAGGCCAAGGACAGCGACACGGCCGCGAGCTGGGAGGAGCAGCTCGGCGAGGTACTCGACTACACCGCCTGGCACCGCTTCACCGTGCGCCTCGACCGGGCGAACGGAACCGGCTGGCAGCCGCTGACCAAGAAGCTGCACGGCGCACTCTCCGGCGGAGAGAAGGCCATCGCCCTGCACCTGCCGCTGTTCGCCGCCGTCGCCGCCCACTACGAGGCCGTGCCGCTGGCACCCCGGCCCATCCTGCTCGACGAGGTCTTCGTCGGCGTGGACGCGGTCAACCGCGGACAGGTCTTCGCCCTGCTCACCGCACTCGACCTTGATCTCATGGTCACCTCAGACCACGAGTGGTGCACCTACGGCGAACTACCAGGCATCGCAGTCCACCAACTCCTCACCGACGGGGACGATGACGCTGTCACCAGCGCTCGCTTCGTCTGGAACGGCACCGATCTGGAGGCGGGATGACCCACACCGAACCGGCCCCGGGTGAACGCACCCTGCGCCGTCCCGAACTCCGCCCGCTCTGGCACACGGTCCACAGCCGACTGTCATCCGGCCGCCCCGTCACCCGGGTGCGCCTCGGACCGCTTGACGAAGCTCAGCGTGAGGCTCTCGCCGACCTTCTGGGTCTGGACCGCCTGCCGGATCCTCACCCCTCCGTCTCGCTGGCCCGCCTGGAAGAGGCCGTCACCGAGCTGTCCGGCCTTTCGGTGCGTGAAACCGTCACCGAACTCGTGGGACCCCTCGACGATCGCGCGGCAGAACGGCGCCGCAAGGAAGACGAACGTGCCGAGCTGTGGGCATGGTTGGACGGTCATACCACCGTGCGGGCCCAGCCCGCGCTCGCCGGCTGGACCGCGTCGTGCCGAGCCACCGGCCTGGTCGGTGGCTCACCGGACCTGACCCGGAACCTGCTTGCAGAGGCCTTGGCCGTGCTCGCGGAACTCCCGGCCCAGGCGGAGCCCCTGCCCGTCTTCGCTGCCCGGGTCCTGAAGGGCGACTCCCACGCACTCGACGACGGTACCCGCTTGTCCACCCTTGTCCTTCGTGCTCTGGCGACTCTTCACGACACCGCCGTGCCGGACTCCGCGGCGGACCGGCGCGCCTTGTGGACGCGCGCGGGCGTCGCCGACGACGATCTGTCGGCCACCGTTCTCGTCGGTGGACTACGCCTGGCCGGTGAAGGCCCGCTCGCCCGTGTGGCCCGTGTATGTGCCGAGGTCGGTCAGGCCACCAGTTTGACCCTCGCTCAACTGCGGGCCCCGGGCGAGTTCACCCTCGCCTCCGATTCCCCACCCGTCGTCCACGCCGTGGAGAACCCCAGCATCCTGGCTCTGGCCGTACGCCGCTTCGGCCCGGACTGTCCGCCGCTCGTGTGCACATCCGGCTGGCCCAACAGCGCGGCCATCCACCTCCTCCGCCTTCTCGCGGATCGGGGCGCCATCCTCCGCTATCACGGCGACTTCGACGGCGAAGGCATCCGCATCGCCGCCTATCTCCTGGACAAGACGCCGGCCCGCCCCTGGCGCATGACAGCGGTGGACTACCGTGCCGCGGCAGCCCGCACATCGCACGGACCCAAGCCCGGCCGACTCACCGAGGCTCCCTGGGACCCCGAGCTGACCCGTGCCATGGCCGAACACGGCACTGCCGTAGTCGAGGAACTGGTGGCTGACGTGCTGTTGGCAGACCTGGTCGAAGCGATTGAGTGAGGAAGCTGCTCCGGCCGGTCGTTTACGCTCGTTTGACGCTCCGAGCGCCCGAAGACCCCTCCGGTAAACCAGAAAATGGCTGTTGACCTGCTGGTGTCACGTTTCTCATTTGTGTCATGTTGCCGATGACCGCGCACGTGGAGTGCGTCGCGATCCTAGTGTTCTGAGTCGGGAATTCTGTTCAGATAACTTGCGAGGCGTTCGAGGATCTCGTCTGCGGTCTTGGTCCAGA
>NZ_JAPHNL010000058.1 GCF_026274175.1 Streptomyces beihaiensis | reverse complement strand
GCGCCGACCACCGGTGGCCCGACATCCTGTCCGACCGGCTGCGCGCGGCCCGGACGCGGCCGCCCCCCGTGGCGCGCCGTGCGGCACCGCCCGCCGCTCGCCCGCCTGCTCGGCCTCGCCCAGCTCCTGGCCGAACCCACACACACCGAACCCGTCCTCGCGGAGGCCCTCACCGACTGGACACCCGCCGCGGAGGCCGCCCCGCTGGCCGCGGCCCTGGCCCGCGCCTGCGCGATGGCCCCCGCACCCGAACTCGACGCGATCCTGGACCAGTTCCGGGCCCACCACCACCTCGGCGCCGACCGCACCCCACCCGACCAGGACCCCCTCACGGCCCTGACGGCCGCGGCGGGCGCACTCGACGCGGGGGAGCGGGGGAAGGCTGTGGCGTTGCTGCGGGCGGTGGATGGCGGGCCGGAGCCGGAGCCGGGGCCGGGGTGGGCGCGGGGGCAGGGGCAGGGGCAGGGGCAGGCGCAGGCGCAGGGTGCCGCGGATGCTGGCGCGGGTGGCGCCGGTGGGCCGGGTGTTGTTGGTGTTCCTGGTGTTCCTGGTGGTTCTGGTGTTCCCGGTGGTCCAAGTGGCCCGGGTGGTGGCAGTGGGCCGGGTGCCGATGGCGGGCCGGGTGCTGATGGCGGTCCAGGTGTCGTTGGTGGTTCAGGTGGTTCAGGTGGTTCAGGTGGTTCACGTGGTTCAGGTGGCGCTGGTGATTCCGGTGGGGCGGGTGGGCGCGGCGTTGCGGTTGCCGTGCCCGGAGGTTCCGTACGGGAGGTCGCCGTGTTCCTCGCCCATGTGCTCGGCGGGGAGTTTGACCGGGAGCCGCCGCCCGTGGAGATGTTGCCGGGGGTCGGGGCGCCGCTGCTCGTCGCGCGGGCGGCCGCGCTCGCCGACCGGGACCTGGCGCGTGCTGCCGCACTGCTCACCCGGGGGCTCGCCGAGCACGCGCCGGAGGAGTTCGACGGGCTGCTCGACCTCGGCGCCGTCCTGCCCGCCCTGTGCGCGCGGATCGCCCGCGCCAAACGTCGCGACGAGCGCGGCGACGCCCTCGCCGGCATCGTGCGGGCCCTGGCGGACGGGCTCGTGCCGGGCGGGCTCGTGGGAGACGGGCTCGTGGGAGACGGGCTCGTGGGAGACGGCCGAGCGGGAGATGGCCCAGCGAGCGACGGCCCGGCGGGGGAGGGCGGCGATCCCGCCGGTTCGACCCTGCGTACCCTCGCCCACTGCGCCGTGGCTCTGGGCGATCACGGCACCGCCGACGCGTTGTGGCGGCGCGTGCTGCGGGTCGTGCCGGACGCCGCGCAGGAGTACGGCGCGTACCTGTGCCATCGCGGCGTCGTCGCTCACGCGGCGGGGGAGGCGGCCGAGGCGCTCGACCTGCTGGGCGCGGCGGCGCAGCTGCTGCCGCCCGACCACCCCGTCCACGGGCACCTCGTGTTCCTGGAGCGCGACGACCGCATGGACGTGCTGCTCGCCGCGCTGTTTCCCGGCTTTGCGGCCGAGTTCGAGCGGCGCGGCCGCTACCACGAGCTCGAAGTCTCGGCCGAGCTCTACCCCGCGCTCTGGCACGCCCTGGAGCGCGACGAGGCGGCGGCCGTGCTGCGTGAACTGGCGACCCTGCTCGACATCAACGCCGCTGACGCTGCTCACGCCGCTGACACCGGTAACAGCGGTGACGGCGGTAACAGCGGTGACGGCGGTGACGGCGGTGACAGTGGTGACGGCGGTGACAGTGGTGACGGAGGCAACAGCGTTGAGGTCGACGACGCCGAGGTCGACAGCGCCGACGCCGGGCGTCACAACCCTCTCGCCCTCCCACACACCCTCGCCGTTCTCCACCGCGAAGTGGCCCTCGCCGCCATCGCTCGCGAAGGCGCTCCGGGCCCCGAACTCGTCCCCGCCACCGCCCTGTGGTCCCTGCTCCTGGCCCATCCGGGGTTCTGGGCCCGCGCCGGGATCGACGACGCCGAGGCCGCCGCGGAGCTCCGCCGCGACCTGATCGGTGAGCTCCTCGAACTGCACCGCGTGCACGGCGCCCGCGCCCTCGACGTGGGCCGTGCGGCCGACATGGCCACGCACCTGCGCTGCCTGACCGCTGTGCGCGAAGGCCCCGACGCCACCCGGGCCCTGCTCGCCGACGGGCCGCTGGCGGCGGCCGTGCCCGGCGCCGTCGACCCAAAGCTGTTCGCCTGGGCGGCGCAGCGCGCGGGGCGGCTGCTCGACGACTGGGCCGCGGACCTGGTCCGTACGGCCACCGAACGCGTGGACGACCCCGACGCCGTGGGCCGGCTCCCGGTCGGCGTCGAACGGGACTACGAGGCCGGCATCGAGATCCTGGACGCGGCCGTCCGGCAGGGCTTCGCGCCGGTCACCGTCCTGTGCACCGCTGTCGAGTGGCACAACAAGTGGCAGTACGGCCTGTACTCGATCAGCGACTGGGACGCAGTGGCCGAGGTCATCGAGCGCGCCACCCGTTTCGTCGACCTGCTGGCCGAGCAGTGCACCGAGAACCGCCCGCACCTGAAGGAGAACCAGGTGCTCGGCTTCCACTACCTGGAGCGCGGGCTGCTGGCCGGGCGCGGCGAGGAGTCGGTGCGGCTCCTGGAGCGGGCCAAGGCGTGGGACCCCGGCAACCACGAGGTGGACAAGTTCCTCGACCAGCGCCGCATGGACCAGGTCTTCGACCCCGTACGGGAGTACACCGCGGACCGCCGTTACGACGACGCGCTGGCCGCGCTGGACCGCATCCGTGACACCGACGCCAACCACAAGACGTACGTCAAGCTGCGGGCCAACGCCCTGTACGGCAAGGGCAAGCGCGAGCTCTCGGACCGCGATTTCGACGTCGCCGAGGAGTGCCTGCGTGAGGTGCTCGACCTCGCTCCCGAGATCACCGACGACCCGACGCTCGTGCAGGACACCAACCAGGCGCTCTCCACGCTCCTCAACAACCGGGCCGTCGTCCTCATCAAGGCGGCCGACAACGCGCCGGACGGCGACACCGAATCGCTGCTCGGCCTGGTCGCCGCGCGAGCACTGCTGCGCGAGGCCCTCGACCGCCACCCCGCCAACCAGACCGCCGCGGACAACCTGACCGGTACCGAGGAGAGGATCACGAGGTTTCTGTGATGACCACGGCAGACCATCACACCCGCCATCGCCGCCCCAACCCCTTCCAAGTGCTCGGGCTGCCGGTCGACGCCGACCAGCAGAGCATCGTCGAGCGCGCGGAGGACGGGATCCGCACGGCGGGCAGCGACCAGGAGCGCGCCCTGTACGACTGGGCGATGCGTGAACTCATCGGGCATCCGCGCACCAGGCAGCGGCACGCGCTGACCGAGCCGCCGGGCACCGAGTACCGCGACCGCGCCCTGGACGCCTTCGCACGCAGGCACCGCCCCAACCCTGCCGACCTGCGCGGGCACCGTCTGAGCGCGGACGACTTCGATCTTCCCGAGGCTGTACGGCGCGTTGTGCGCGAGCTGCACAAGTCGGTCCCCGAGGCCGGGCTGCACGCCCTGGAGCGGCAGCGACCGCACGCGACGGATACGGAACTGGAGGCCCGCGATGTCCTCTTCGGCTGAAAGGGCCACACCGGCCACACCGGCCACACCGGCGGCACCGGCCACACCGGCCACACCGGCGGCACCGGCGGCACCGCTGGCACCAGCGGCACCAGTGGCACAAGCGGCACCGGCTGAACCGGCCGCACCAGCCACCTCACCCGGACCGGCCGCACCGGCCACCTCACCCCTCTCCTGGGACACCTTCGCCGAACGCGCCATGGCCGAGGGCGTCGATGAGGCTGTCTCCCCGCAGGCCGAGCTCGTCGGGGTGCTGCAGCGCCGCCACGACGACCTGGGCGCGGCGCGCGGCGAGGCGGCGCAGGCGGCGGCCGGTGCGCGTGAGGCGCTCTTCGAGGTCGCCTCCCTGGTGGGCAGGTTCGAACAGCTGATCGGCGAATGTCAGGAGGTCATGGCCGACAGCGGCCAGGCCCGGCTCCACCGCAGGCTGCGCATCCTCAAGGATCAGATGCTCCAGGTCCTCAAGGACGACGGCGTCGAGATCCGCGACCCGGTCGGTCTCCCCGCCGATGAGGTCGCTGACTGGACCGACCCGATCGGCTGGCGCTATGGCGCCCAGTTCGCCACGGAGTCGGTGGCCCGTACGGATGAGCCCGCCGTCTTCCACCACGGTGCGGTGGTCCGCCTGGCCCGCGTCTTCATGGGCTCACCCGAACCCCAGTCCGAACCCCAGTCCGGACCTCAGTCTGAGCCGCGGCCCGGACCGCAGTCCGAACCTCAGCCTGAACCGCAGTCCGAACCTCATCACGAACCGCGGCCCGAACCCCAGTCCGGCCCCCAGACACCCCCATCGCAAGCACCCGGCGAAACGGACAACGACGCATGACGCAGCAGATCGTGAGCAAGGCGGTCGGCATCGACCTCGGCACGACCAACAGTGCGGTGGCGGTCATGAACCCGGCCGACAACGACATCCTCATCCACCGCGACAAGGTCACCAAGTCCTCCACGACCCCCAGTTGCGTGTGGCGCTCCCCGGCCGGTGGTGAGCTGGTCGTGGGCCGCAAGGCATTCGCCCGCAAGGGCAGTACCCCGGAGCCCGTCACCTCCGTGAAACGCCTGATGGGGACGCGTACGACTGTTGACCTCGCCGGGGAGGCGTACACCCCTCAGCAGGTCTCCGCGGCGATCCTGCGCGAGATGAAGAACCAGATCGAACAGGACGTCGCGGGCTTCGACACCGACGGCGCGCGCTGGATAGTGGACCGGGCGGTGGTCACCGTTCCCGCCTACTTCGACCAGCCGCAGATCGACGCCACCCGCGAGGCCGCCGAGCAGGCCGGTCTTGAGGTCCTCGGTCTGCTGCACGAGCCGACCGCCGCCGCCAGCCACTACTGCTGGCGCACCGCCACGCAGAACGGCACGTTCCTCGTCTATGACCTCGGCGGCGGCACGTTCGACGTCAGCATCCTGCGCTGCACCGCGGGCACCTTCGAGGTGCTCGGCATCAGCGGCAACAACCGGCTCGGCGGCGACGACGTCGACGCGGCCGTCGCCCGCCACCTGCAGAAGATGCTCCAGGAGGACGGCTACGCGCTCGACCTCGACGTGGCGAACGACCCCGAGGACGCGCTGCGCTTCAGCCAGCTGAAGATCCTCGCCGAGGGCGCCAAGAAGGCGCTGACGGAGCGGACCGAGTACGTGCTGCGCGACGCCGGCCGCCTCCTCGACAAGAACGGCGAGCCGGTCGTCATCGAGACGCTCCTCGAACGCGACGAACTCGACGCGGTGGCCCGCCCGTTCATCGAGCGCACCTTCACCTACTGCGACGAGGCCATCGCCCGCGCGAGCGAACGCGCCGGCATCACTCTCGCCGACGTCGACCACATCATCCTGGCGGGCGGCTCCACCCACATGCCGCTGGTGCGGCAGATGGTCACCGACCAGCTGTGCGCCGGACCCGCCCCCGACTCGCCGCGGCAGGTGCGGGCCGCGTGCGCGGAGCCGGTGTACGAGCAGGTGGACACGGTCGTCGCGCTCGGCGCGGCGGTGCGGGCCGCGGCCGTCGGCGGGCTCGCCGTCTACGACCAGGACCGCACGGTCCGCGTCTCCTTCCACGGCACCGCCACCACCGGCCGCTCCGCCACCTCCGTCGGCGGCACCGTCCAGGCGCTCACCGACTCCCTCGACCTCAGCGACGGGCAGGTCCGCCTGGTCACCGCCGGTTTCGAGGACCAGGTCGACCTCTCCCCGGAGGGCGCCTTCGCCTTCCGCGACGTACCCGTACAGCCCGACGCCGAGTCCAGCCTCACCTTCGAGGTCTACGACGCCTACGGCGATCTGCGCGCCACGGCGGGCCGCCAGCTCGCGCACACCTCGGGCGAACAGCGGCCGGACGGCGGCATGGGCGGCGCCGCGATCAACGCCAAGGCCATCCTGATGGAGGTCGACTACGGCGACGGCCGCACCGGCCACAAGGAGCTCGTCCCGGCGATGCAGCAACTGCCGTTCGAGAGCCCCGACTTCGAGTTCGCCCACCCGGGCAAGGAACGGGTCGAGCTGCGCCTGTTCCAGCAGAGCGTGCCCATCCAGATCATCACGGTCCTGGTGCCGTCGTCCACACCGCGCGGCACCGCGATCAGACTGACCGTATCCATGTACGAGAACGCGGCGATCGCCGTGCGCGGCTCCATCGGCGACGTCTCCTTCGACGTGCCCATCGAGGTGCCGGTCGAGCGTGACATGCCGAGCGAGGACGAGGCGGCGGAGCTGCGCAAGCGGTTCCAGGAGAACGTCGGTTACCTCCCGGCGGGCCCGCAGAACACCGCGAAGGCGGAGTGGACCGTGGCCGAGAAGGCGTTCCGCGAGGCCAAGGAGCGCGGCGACGTGGCCGCGGCCGTCCACGAGTTCCGTGAGCTGGAGAAGGCGGTCGGATCCGTCGCCCGGCACGGCGGCGAACTCCAGCCGCCGAAAGCCGAGTTCGACGAGCTGGTCAGCGACTGCCTCGGCCTGCATGCCCAGCTGGCGCAGGACGGGGTCCCGGAGGGCAAGACGTTCGACGCGCCCGAGATCGCGCGCGGCATCGAGGAACAGCGCCGCCGGGGCGAACAGGTCCACGCGGCCCGGGATCAGCGCGCGTACGGCGAGGTCATCCAGCAGTTGCAGCGGGTCTTCACCTATATGAGGGGCCTGATGCGCACGGCTCCGGCGACGGAGATCCCGGCGGCGGTCCGGGCGGCGTCCCAGCTGCGGGCGGACATGAAGGGAACCGAGGAGCTGATCAGGGTCGCCGACGCCACAGGGCGCGCGGCCGAGTCGCGCGAACTTGCCGAGATCCACGGCAAGTTGCGCGTTCAGGAAGCGCGCATCGCCACGGACCCGGACGCCGTGCTGCGCGACATCAGCAAGCTGAACGCGCGCCTTCGCCAACTCGCCCGCATGCTGATCGATGTACGCGGCGGCGACACCGCCGGCATCCCGATCATCCTGGGCGGCTCCGGCGGGCCGGGCACGGGAGGCCACCAGTGACGCCACCGAGGGCCTCCACCGCCTCCCCCGCCTCTACGGCCGCCACGGCCGCCACGGCCGCCACGGCCGAGACCGTGGTGGCGGTGGTCTGCCCCATCCCGCGCTGCCGTACGCACAACGACGCCATGGCCGAAACCTGCCGCCGCTGCGGCACGCCGCTGCGCGCCTTCGTACGGCTCGGCACGCACACCGCGCGCCTGTTCAACGACGGCCTCGCGGCGGCCCGGCGCGGCGACTTCCAGGTGGCCCGCGACCACTTCGCGGCGATCGTCCACTGGTGCCCGCACGACACGGAGGCCCGTACCGCCCTGGGCCTCGCCTGCCACGAGCTGGGCGACACGGCGCAGGCCCGCCACCAGTGGACCCAGACCCTGGCCCGCCGCCCCCAGGACCCGACGGCCAGAGCGGGCCTGGCCGCCCTCGCCGCCCTCGCCGAACCGGTCGAGGGCCCTGACCTCAGCCCTGGGGGGCCTGCCTCTCGGGCTCCCGCGGCTCGTCGGGTTCCCTCGGCGCCTCCTGCCGGCTCTCCCGAACCTCAGGGTCCTCCCACACGGTCGGGACGTCCCGAGCCTCAGCAGCCACCTCGTCGGTCACCTCAGGAGCCACCTCAATCACTGGAGGAGTCGCCTCGGCAGTCACCTCAGCAGCCACCTCGTCGGTCACCTCAGGAGCTGCCTCAATCACTGGAGGAGCCGCCTCGGGAGCCCCTCGACGCTCCCGAAGGACCTGGGTGACGGCCTCCGGTTCCACGCCCAGCCTGCGGAGCATCTTGCAGGCTGTGGAGTCCCCCTCGGCGAGGAGCTCAAGGAGTAGCGCCTCCTCGCCGACGGGCGTGCCGGACTCCGCCGCCTGGGCCGACAACCGTTCCAGCTTGTGGCGGGTACGGGAGTAGAACTCGCGGCGCCGCGGCCGGTGGTCAAGTCGCGCCAGCCGGTCGAAGGCCGCACGCCCCTGCTCACCCTGCTCGGCGAGCGCGTCCCGCAACACGTCGCTGCCCGCGACGGCGAAGGCCCGCAGCAGCAGACTCGAACTGATCCGCTTCTCGCCGATCGCCGCGAGCATCCGGGCGCTGCGCACCGCGGCCGCCGCCCCGTCCCCCAGCGCCGACAGGTCGAGAATCCGCTCGGCGTCACCGGGCGGACCCGCCGACGCGACCCCCGGAGCGAGCAGCAACTCGGGCCGTACGCCGCACAGACGCAGCAACTTCGCGCAGTTGCCGCCGCCGGTGGCCAGGAAGGCCAGCGCGATGTCATCGACGCCGACCTTGTCGCGCCCGTCGGCCAGGGCAGCGGCGTCCGCACCCTCGACGACCTGCGCGATGGTGTCGGAGAAGGCCATGCGCCCGCCATCGCTCCGTCGAGAACTCCCGTTGACGGAAGATCCGTTGGCGGAGGCGGACACACCGGCAGAGGTGGTGGCGGCACCGGCAGGGGTGGTATCGGCAGCGTCCGAGCCCGTAGAGGCCGTGTCCGTAGAGGCCGTGTCCGTAGAGATCGAGCCCGTAGAGACCGTGTCCGCAGAGGTCGAGCCCGCAGAGACCCTGCCAGTAGAGACCGCACCGGCGTCGCCTGCCGCTCCGATCCCCGCGATGCCGCCACCGCCACCGCCACCGCCGCCACCGCTACCGATGTCGTCTCCGCCGTCGTGATCGGCGCCCGCCCCCACGGGCGTATGGCTCTGCACCTCCCGCAGCAGTTCGGTCAGCCGGTGCAGCCGCGTGGTACCGACGCGTGCGGCAGCCCGCTCGCGTATCTCGTCCGTGTCGAGCAGCGCCGTCAGCAGGTCCACCGACGTGATGATGCCGCGCATCGCCCCGAACCGAGTGGCTCTGCGCAGCAGGTCGAGGGCCTGGGGCGTGTAGCCGGGCCGCGGCGGCTTCTGTTCCTCCGGCGGCGGCTCGGGCGCCGCGACGATCCGTACGCCGGGGTCCCCGTACAGTACGAACGACGCCCATGTCCCGTCGTGGCCCTCCGCCAGCTCCGCCCGCGCCTTGCGCACGGCGGCACCGGCCTCCACCTCGTCCCGCAGCTGCCCGTAGAACGCCTCGGCGAACCGCAGCGCGCTCGCGTCGCCCACCGGTGTGCGCGTCCCGACCACCGTCTTCGCGCCCATGAGCATGAAGGACATGCAGGCGCTCATGGTCTGCGCGGACTCGGCGAGCGCGCGCGAACCGGAGTCGAGCGTCGGATCGGCCGACGCGCACCCGTTGATGAACACGATGGGCGGGGCCCCGCGCCGGGCGAGCGGCTGCAGCGCGTCGTGCCCGAGGAACTTGCGGTCGTGGACGAGCAGCCCGGCGGCGCCCGGCACGCCCGAGACATGCCCCGAGTAGTGGAACAAGTCGTACGGTGCCGTCTTGTCGGCCAGCTCCCCGACGATGCGGATGAGCGTGGCTCGGGCGCCGGTCAGCACCGTGCACTCGACGCCCCGCTCGGTCAGCCACGCGCTGATCCGCGCGGTCTCCTCCCGTGCCGACGCCAGATCGCCGAGCGTGTCCCCGACCACCAGGGCACGCCCGATCCGGTTGCTGGTGCGCCCGCTCACGACCGGGCCCTCCACGCGGGCGCGCCGCCCCATGTCGTGGCGCAGCCCGAGGAACTCCTGCTCGTCGTGGAGCAGCTCCCACGGCACCAGTGACTCGTTGCTCTGCACCATCAGCGGCCCGGTCGACTCGCGCAGCCGCCGCACCAGGTCGAGCCGCCCGGTCTGCGGGAACAGCGCGTCGTACAGCTGCCCGCCGAGCCGCACGAGCCCGGCGTGCGACTGCGGGTCGGCACCGTCGTCCCTGAGCGTCTCGTCGATCGCCTTGCACAGTCCCTTGACCAGGTCCTGGCTGACGGGGACGGTGTGCTCCTGTTCCAGGGGGCCCATCAACGACCCGCTGCCCGAGCGCAGTTCGTACGCGTACTGGGTACGGCCGGGACGCGGCTCGGAGACCCGTACCTGCAAGGTGGTGGACGTCATGGCCGGGGCCCGCCGACGGCGTCGGCCGCCCCACCGGCGCCGCCCGCCGCGCCCGGTCGATGACGCTCGTAGAAGAGGGCGATGGCCTCGGACTGGGCGCGGTCGGTCGGATGCACCAGTTCGAGCGTGTCCTCGCCCATGGTCACGACGACCCGCGGCACGGCCTCCTCGCCGGGCGAGGCGACGGCCCGGTGCGCGGCGGCGTCGTGCCGCCGGGCGAGCCACTGCCGCACCGTCTCCACGATGGCCACGACGTTGCCCACCCCACCCACGATGAGCGTGGTCACCTCGACGAGCCCGGCCGCCCGGTGCTCGGGTTCCGGCGCGGCCAGCAGCGTCTGCTCGACGCGGGCGGCCCCCGCGGCCGTCAGCGCCTGGCGCAGCCCGTCGAGCTCGGGCCCCGGATCAGGGCCGTGCAGCTCCAGCTCCATCGTCATCCGTACCTCCGGCCTTCTCCCGCGACAGCGGAAACAGCAGTGCCACCAGCGTGGCACCAATGACCTTCAGCAGACCATCGCATCGCGTTGATCGCCGCTGTTTCCGGGCAAGTTGACGCGACAAGCGAAGGCGTGACGACGAGAAGCGGGGAGGGGCGGCGCCAAGGTGGCGCCGCCCCTCCCCGCATCGGTCCTACCGGTGGTGCCCTACCGGTAGTTCACGAACTGCAGCGCGAAGTCGAAGTCCTTGCCCTTCAGGAGCGCGATCACGGCCTGCAGGTCGTCACGGCTCTTGGAGGTGACGCGGAGCTCGTCGCCCTGCACCTGGGCCTTGACCCCCTTGGGGCCCTCGTCGCGGATCGCCTTGGCGACCTTCTTGGCGTTCTCCTGAGAGATGCCCTCCTCGATGGAGGCGAAGATCTTGTACTCCTTGCCGGACAGCTGCGGCTCACCGGCGTCCAGCGCCTTGAGGGAGATGCCGCGCTTGACCAGCTTGGACTGGAAGATGTCGAGGATCGCCTTGACGCGCTCCTCGCCGTTCGCCTGCATCAGGATCTTCTCGCCCGACCAGGCGATCGAGGCATCCGTCCCCTTGAAGTCGTAGCGCTGCGAGATCTCCTTGGCGGCCTGGTTGAGGGCGTTGTCGACCTCCTGCCGCTCGACCTTCGAGACGATGTCGAAACTGGAGTCGGCCATGTCCTGTGGCTCCTTGTATCGGGGTGCGTGATGGGGCGCGCGCCGGGGAGCCGCGCCGTGCGCAAAGCCTAGCCACCGCACCGCGTCCACCTGGCGATCAATCGGGTGGCGGACCACCCCTGTGCATCGGGTATTGTTTACGTCGTTGCCACGGAGCACCGCCCGAGAGCGGGGCGCCTCGGCAGCTACCCAAGGCGGTGTGCCCGAGCGGCCAAAGGGAGCAGACTGTAAATCTGCCGGCTCAGCCTTCCCAGGTTCGAATCCTGGCGCCGCCACACTTGGGGAAACCCTGAGGAAGCCCCTCTGAACTGCGGAGACGCAGCGCGGAGGGGCTTTCTTCTGCTGTGTGCCGGTTGTGCGACGCCTGTCACACCCCTAGGGTGAGCGGCCGTGTCGCGCGGGCGGAGGAACAGCAGAGGAACAGCATGCGTGTGCAGCTCGTGACGATGCCCTGGCAGCCGCTCGACCTGCCGTCACTCCAGGTGGGGCTTCTGCACCGGCTCCTCGACCGGGTCCGGCCGGGCGACGAGGTGCGCGAGTTCCACGGGTCGCTGCGCTGGGCCGAGTTTCTCCTCGACCGGTCGGGCGGGCGGCTGCGGCCGCGCGACTACGAGGCGGTCGGCAGCGGTGCCGTCTTCCACGGGCTCGGCGACTGGGTGTTCTCCGGCGTGCTGTACGGGGACGAGGAGTGGGGAACCGGGCGGATGCGCCGGTACGCGGCCCGGCGCGGGCTCGACGCCGCTCTGGTCGACACCGCCGTCGCGATGCGCCGCCACGCCGCCGCGTTCATCGACGCCTGCGCGCGAGAACTGCTCGGTGACGACCCTGAGCCCGTCGATGGGCCTCTCGTCGTCGGGTTCACCAGTACCTTTCAGCAGAACGTCGCCTCGCTCGCACTCGCCGCCGAACTCAAGCGCCGCCGCCCCCGCCTGACCGTCGTCTTCGGCGGGAGCAACTGCGAGGGCCCCATGGGGCACGCCCTGCACCGCAACCACCCGCACGTCGACCACGTCGTCCGAGGCGAGGGTGAGCACGCCTTACCCGCGCTCCTCGCCCACCTCGACGCGGGCACGCCCCCGGCCGACGTACCCGGACTGTGCTGGTGGGACCACGGCGGCGATGGCGGCGACGGCCGCGACGGCGGCAACGGCGGCGTGTCGCGTGCCAATGCCGGGACGCGGCGGGTCGTGCCGCCCGCCGACATCCCCGCGCCCGACTACGACCAGTGGCAGACGGCCATCGAAGCCTCGCCCGTCCTGGAGTACGTACAGCCGAAGCTCGTCGTCGAGGGGGCCAGAGGGTGCTGGTGGGGCGAGAAGCACCACTGCACCTTCTGCGGGCTCAACGGCGCCGCCCTGTCCTTCCGCGCCAAGCCCGGCGAACGGCTGTGGCAGGAGATCGAGCACCTGGTGCGGCGCCACCGCATCCTCGACATCGTCACCGTCGACAACATCCTCGACATGGCGTACTTCAAGGACTTCCTGCCGCTGGCCGCCGAGAGCGGCTGGGACCTGCGGATGCACTACGAGGTGAAGTCCAACCTCGACCGGGGGCAGATCGAGCTGCTGAGCCGGGCGGGCGCCGTGCTTCTCCAGCCCGGCATCGAGAGCCTGAGCAGCCGGGTCCTGGAGCTGATGGACAAGGGCGTCAGCGGCGCCCGTAACGTCCGTACGCTGCGGGAACTCGACAACCGCGCCATCACCTGCGCCTGGAACCTCCTCTACGGGTTCCCCGGAGAGACGGCGGAGGACTACGCGCGCGTGCTCGCGCAACTGCCCGCGCTCGTCCACCTCCAGCCGCCGGGCGGCGCCCACCGCATCCAGCTCGAACGGTTCAGCCCGTACTACACCGACCCGTCCCTCGGGTTCCCCAAGCGTCGGCCCGCCGACATGTACCAGCACGTCTACGAGCTGCCGGAGAGCGAACTCGCCGACCTCGTCTACCTGTTCGACACGGAGGACGCGGGCATCGGCGGCGCGATCGAGGAACGGCTGCTCGGCGCGGTGGCGGCGTGGCACACGCGGCACCACACGTCGACGCTGGTCATGGAGGAGACCGGGCAGCACGGCGAGTCCCTGCTCGTCCGCGACCGGCGGCAGGGGTGGCCGCACCGCACCTACTGGTTCGACGGCTGGCACGCCGCCGCCCTCCGCCTTCTCGAGGACGGCCGCACGGCCGCCGCCCTGCGCCGCCGCCTCGCCGCCGACGGGCACGAGGTGACCGACGGGGAACTCGACGACTGGCTGGCCCAGGCCCGCGGCCTCGGACTGCTCTTCACCGACGGGCACGCGCACGTGTCCCTGCCCACGCGCCACGTGCCCATACGTGTCGAGGTCCTGCCCCAAGAGGCCGCCCGATGAGCCTCCTGCCCGCCACCGTCGCCCATCGCGTCACCGCCGGAACGGTCCGCGTCACCGAGAAACTGCACCTGTACGGTGACGGCGCTGACGTCACCCGCGGGGTGCACTTCCTGCGTGAATGCCAGTCCCTCGGGCTGCGTACGCAGTGGGAGCAGGCGGGTGGGACGGGGTGCCGCGCGGCGGGGCGCCATCCGTGCGGCTCCCGGCGTCTCACGTACGACCTGGGGCTGCTGAGCCATCTGCCGCCACCCGTTCGACAGGCGGGCGAAGCAGCGGAGTTGACCGAGCTGCTGCGTGACTGGCGGGAGCGTCACTCGTACGGGATGCTCTACCACCGGCGCGGCCCCGGTTTCGTCGCCGTCATGGACCGCAGGGAGCACCCGGCGCCCGCCCGGCTCCTGCTCGACCACCCCGGCCTGCTCGCCGCCTTCCGCGCGCTGCGCGAACCCGCGCCGCTCGACGGCCTCGACGCGCGTCTTCGCGAGGCCGCCCGGCTGCTCGCCGAGGACCGGCTCGTGCTCGCCGTCGACGGCTGGGCGGTGGCGCTGCCGCCCCGCATCCGCCGCTGGCCCGTGCCGGGCACCGCGATCTGACGCCTGCGGACGCAGACTTGACCCATGTCCACCTCCGAGCCGACGTCCGAGCCGACGTCCGAGCCGACCTCCGAGCCGACGTCCATGCCGACCTCCGAGCCAGCCTCCGTGCCGGCGTCCGTGTCGGCCTTCAGGCCGGCCTCCAAGCCGAGCGCGTCCCGCCGCCGGGCCTGCCCCGAGTGCCACCGCGAGATCGCCGTCGTGGCGGGCCGGTTCGCGCGCCACGACCCGGCCCCGAACTCCCGGCTCCGCTCCGGGGACCTGGTCTCCTGCCCCGGATCCCGCCGCCCCGCCCAGCTCGGCGCCGTACAGGACGCGCTGGACGGGTACGTGGTGCCGTACGTCCCGGGACAACTACCGCTGTTCTAGCCCTCCGGCCCAGCTCTCGGGCCCAGTTCCAGGGACCAGTTCTCGGGCCGGTTCCCGGCACCACTTCTCGGGCCGGTTCCCGGGACAGTTCTCGGGCCAGGCTCTGGGCACACCGGTTCTTCAGTTCCCGGCCACCGACTTCACCGACACCGATACCGGCGACGAGCCCGAGATCAGCTCCAGGGTGAGACCGACCGTGCCGGGCGTGTCCACCAGTTCGGCGAGGACCGCGGCCACGTCGTCGCGCGGGATCGAACCCCGCCCGGTCGACGCCTCCAGGCGTACCAGGCCCGTGCCGGCGTCGTTCGTCAGCGAGCCGGGGCGCAGGATCGTCCAGTCCAGGCCCGTGCGGCGGCGTACGTCGTCGTCGGCCGCGCCCTTGGCGCGCAGGTACACGTCGAAGACGTCGTCGCCCTGATGCGCGGCGTCCGCGCCCATCGACGACACCACGACGTACCGGCGCACCCCGGCCCGCTCCGCCGCGTCGGCGAAGAGCACGGCGGCGTCCCGGTCGACGGTGTCCTTGCGGGCGGCGCCGCTGCCCGGACCCGCGCCCGCGGCGAACACCGCGGCGTCCGCGCCCTGCAAGTGCGCCGCGACCTCCTCCACGGACGCCGACTCCAGGTCGCACAGCACCGGTTCGGCACCGGCCTCCCGCAGGTCGTCACCCTGCTCGTGCCTGCGAATGATTCCCGAGACCTCGTCCCCGCGCGCGGAGAGCAGCCGCTCCAGGCGCAGCGCGATCTGACCATGACCCCCAGCGATGACAATGCGCATGCTCCGACGGTACGCCGGGGACGGGCGGTTCACCGTGCAACCACCCGCCGGGTCACGCCACTCCCGGTCCTCCCGGTCCTCCCGGTCCTCCCGGTCCTCCGGGCCCTCCGAGTCCCCCGAGTCCTCCCGAGCCTCCCGAACTCCCCGGTCCCGTAACCCGCCCCTGTCGCGGCAGGTCGAGCGCGACCGCGGCCGCCGAGTCGCAGTACTCCCGTACCGCGCTGGTCCGCGCCACCACCCGCCCCCGGTGTACGACGATCCGGCTGTACGCGAGCGAGAGCGCACCCGCCAACCGGTCCCCGCGCACGGCGAGGAGGTCCGCCGGGAACCCGGCCTCCACCCGCACCTCCGGCAGGCCGAGCGCGGCGCGGGCCGCAGAGCTCACCGCGTCGTACGCGTCCTCGGGGCGCAGCCCGTACCGGGAGGCCAGCAGGTAGGCGGCCTCCAGCGGATCGCCCCGGCCCACCGGGTTCGAGACGTCCCGCAGCGCCCCGCTGCCCGCCGCGAGCCGCACCCCGGCGGCCCGC
>NZ_JAPHNL010000057.1 GCF_026274175.1 Streptomyces beihaiensis | reverse complement strand
GGGGGTGGTTCTCCTGTCGTGCCCTCTCAGGCTAACCCGGCGAAGCGGAACGTCTCACCTAAGGCTGACAGAGAGGGAAGCGCCTTGACGATCGGGGCGCGTGCGTCCGCTCCGTAACCGCCATATTCCGAAGTTGCTCGAACGCCTTCACGACTTGCCTCATTCCGGGAACCGTGTGGAGGCCGACCTCATCGCTGTACGGAGTCTTTTCTGAAACGTTGGAAGAGCTCGACGCAGCTGGCCGGTCGCACTTCACCGGTGAGTAGTCCTAGCCAGACATCGCCGAGATCGTCCGCCAACTCCTGGGGGAGGGGCGGGAGGTCGACCCCGAGGGCCTGGCCCAGGTCTCGCCGTGCCTGACCAAGTACATCAAACGGTTCGGTTCTCTCGCCGGCTTGCCTCTGTTGCTGATCGCCTTCATCGGGGGTCAATGCGATGGGGCGGGAACCGGTTCACCGGTCCCCGCCCCATCGTGGAAGCGCCCTTGGAGAGAGATCGAGTCGTCCGCTCACTCCTCGGCGAGGACTGTGCGGAAACTGGCGAGCAGCTTCTCCAGTTCATCGACCTTATCGGCGAGATCGGCAAGCTTGGCGTCCTTGGCCTTCTCGGCCTGCACCGCGTCCGAGGTGTTCAGTCGGCGGAGAGCCGACTCGGCATCCGCCGTGCTGCTGCCGTTGCGGACCGCCGCGACGACGGCGCCTGCCTCGCTACCCACCTTGTAGAGGACGACGCTCTGGTGCTGGTTGTTGGGAAGGTCAAACGGAAGATGACCGACGCCGATGTCTGCGAGCTTGTCGTGAATGCTGGTGAGGACGCGGACGCCGAGGCGGCCATAGCCGTCGATGTCACGAAGCGCCCACATGGCGACCCGGAGGACACCTCCGTTGGCCTTGATGGCCTTGTCAAGGTCGGCCCAGGTAGAAAACTCAGGGGACTCGGGCTCAAAGTCGTCAGGGCGGGTCATGATTCCTCCAGGGGGCTGCCGTGGTTTCGATACGACGACCATAGGATAATTTCATGATGGCAGTCAAGGGAGATTTTTCATGAGACGGCAGTTGCACTCATCCTTCGCTCGCCTCTCAACGATGCCAAGCCGCTGGGATAGTTGACGATGTCTCAGTGTGCAGGGCGTCGGCTCGGCGCTTGGGAGATGGAGCGGACGTTCCCCAGCAGGTCATCCCGCTCGGCGGTAGCGCGGTCGAGCGCCGTGGAGAGTTCGTTGATGACCTGTGTGTAGAAGTCGGTCAGCTCCTGCCGCTCGGCGTCGGCAGCCTTGAGCCGGGCGTTGGCATCCTCCAGCTCACTGATTCTCTTCTTCAGTTCCGCGACCGGGGGCGAGTCTCCGGCGAGGGCGCGGGCTCTGGCCTGGAACTGCTCGGCGAGGTCGCGGTGCTTGTGGGTTAGCAGCCACCGTTTGACGTCGGCTTCTGCGGCGAGCTGGACCACGGTCAGTTCCCCGGTGGATCGCAGAGGGGTGCCTTCCAGGAGCCGGTCGGCGGCGGCCCGGATCGCGTCGCGCGTGGAGTCGGCGGCGGCCGTCATGGCGCCT
This sequence comes from Streptomyces beihaiensis, assembly GCF_026274175.1. Taxonomy (GTDB): domain Bacteria; phylum Actinomycetota; class Actinomycetes; order Streptomycetales; family Streptomycetaceae; genus Streptomyces; species Streptomyces beihaiensis. The sequence continues at coordinate 72,851 of NZ_JAPHNL010000057.1, read as the reverse complement.
CCGGCCGGGTGCGGTCGTGGTCGTCGACGATCTGAGTGAGCCGGGCGAGTTCGTGGCGTTCGCGCTCCCGGCGGGGGCCGGGGCTGAGTGGGTCGTCCACAAGTCCTTCCAGCTCGGCGACCTGGTCGCGGAGAACGGCGATGTCGCGGTCGGTGCGGGCGATGTTCTGGCATCCGGGCTGGCAGTCGGTCAGGTCCGGTGTCCGACGGATGTTCTCGCCGCTGCCGAGGCGGCATTTGGCCTTGGCGGGGTCGAAGACGCAGGTCATGCCCTTCCCTTTGTGGATCTGCAAGGCGGGGTTGTCGAGGAGGTCGCGGGCCTGCCGGGTGCTGGTGAGTACGCGTCCGGCGAACTGCCGGGACACCTGATGGACGCGCTGGGTGTAGGTGGGGGCGGCCGGGCCGCTGACGTGCTCGCCCTCGCGGAGTCGGTGCTCGGCGTCGGTGAGCTGTTCCAGCGTCAGCAGCCAGGTCTCGAAGGCGTGCTCGTCGGGAAAGCCGGAGGCGTAAGTCCCGCTGTAACCGAGAGTTACTCCGAGACGGACGTGGTCGTACTGAATGGCGCCCGCGACCAGGCCGCGGGGGCGTCGAACGATGTGCCAGGCGAGGGTCCTTCGAAAGCGGACCGGGTAGATCTTGCGGCCGCTGGGGTCGGGCGGGATCCGCTCGTCGCGTCCGGTGTTCGCGCAGTAGGTGTCGACCCAGCTGATGAACCGGTCGATGTGGGTGGCGAGGACTTGGGTGGTGCGGGCCTTGCCGAGCCTGCCTCGGGCCAGTGCGTCGGCGATCCGGGTGTCGAAGAGCGTGGTGGGAAACAGTAGGTCCCGCTCGTGCAGCCGTTCCAATACGGACACGGCATCGGCGACCTGCCTGACCACCACCCAGGGGTCGGTGCGTTCTTCGCCCTCGGGCTTCTTGCCGCCGTACTCGTCGGTGGCGCCCTTCCATTTGCGGCCGTGCATCAGCCACAAGCCGGCGGTGGCGTCGTGGCGGACGCATCCGCGACGCAGGGCGAGAGCCTCCCCGGGGCGAGCGCCGGACAGGTAAGCGATCACGACGAAGCAGGCGGTCGACAGGTGCCGGACCAGCTGTTCGGCTTCGCCGAAGGCGATCAGGTGCTGCCGCCAGAGGCTGCCGTCGAGGCGGGCCGTGACCGGGGCACTCAGGTAGGCGGCATCGGCGATGGGCAGTCCGCTGGTGTCCAGGGCCGCCGCGTTCGCTCGGCGGCCCAACCAGTGGGTGGGGCAGTTGAGCAGACGGGCGAGGTGCTGACGGTCGAGGACGGGAGCCCCGTCGGGACCAGGCTTGCCGGGCAGTTCCCTGCCGTCATGGGTCATGTTCCGCAGGAGAGTCCGCAGATCGGCGTGGAACTGCTCGGGAGTACGGGGGTCGTGGTGACCGCCGTGGCGGTGCCGGGCAGTGAAACTGCGGGCAGACAGCGTCGCGTACTCGTCGCGGACGGCGATGATGTCGTCGGCGAAGTCCTCGACGAATCGCAGGGACCACAGCAGCAGCCGGTCGACGGTGCTCGGCGGAATGCGCGGGGTGCGGTTCTCCCCGCGGCGCCGTTTGCGTCCGAGCAGAGCGTCGCTGTCCTCTCCCCGCCAGGGCGGGGTTGCCGGTAGCCGGTCTCCGGCCGGGAGTCTCTCGCGCCAGGCCCACAGGCGGCGGACGGCGGTGATCCGGTCGCCGAGGGCGTCCCTGGACAGACCGCTGTCGAGCAGGTCGGACAGATATCTGTCGAGGTCGGCGGGACCGACACTGGGCAGCGTGGTGATGCCGCGGACGTCGAGCCAGACCAGGAAGGAGGCCAGCGAGGGGAACCCGCTCACGACGGTGCGGACGGCCAAGCGGGTGCTGGAGAACCGTCGCAGAGCGGGCGGATCGGGGCAGTTCAGCAGCTGCCACACGTAGTTCTTGGCGGTCGGCCGTAGCGCCGCGGGGATGGGAGCGAAGTTCAGGCTGGTCGCCGCGACGTGTTCCTCGAAGAGGGCCGGGGTCAGCTCCCACCGGTCGTCGCCGAACACCGATAGGACGGCGGAGTCCGTGCCGGGCCTGATGGGACGGTTGAGCAGGACCGGGGTTCCGGCGTGGGGCTGGCCGTCGGCTGTGGCCAGGACTGTGGGGGCATACTCGATGGTCATGAGTGGTCCAGCTCTCGGGCGAGGAAGCGCTCGACCAGGCGGCGGTCAGCGGGGGTGGGCTGCTCGCGGGCGCGGGTGACGGCAGCCGGAGGGTGCCGGGAGATCAGCTCGGCCAGTTGCGCGTGCGGAAGAGCGAACCGCTGGGCCCACCGGGCCGGCGGCGTCTCGGCGCGGTGGGCCTCCAGACCGTCCAGGACCAGGATCTGCACCGGCAGATGCCGGGGCGTCGCGCGGGCGCACGGACACTCCAGGCAGCGCATGAACGAGGCCCGGCAGGGCTGGCCCGGCGGGGAGTGCGGCCCACCGTGGTGGTCGGTGCAGGCCCCGAGTACGGTGTCCAGCTCGCCGGAGAGCATCTGCTTCAAGACCGCGGAGTCCATCCCGTGGCGGGCGGCGACGGTTTCAGGATGCTCCCGGGCGAGTTCGACCTCGTCCGCGGTCAAGACCGGCATCAGGGCGCTGGCCTTGGCCCGGGAGACCTGCTCCTCCAGGGCGCGGGAGACGACCTGCTGGTAGGCGCCGATGTTGCCGCGATCCCGTCCGAGGTACTCATTGACCAGGACTTCGTCAGTGTGCGCGATGGCCTGCTGGCGCTGTTCCAGGACGGTCATCCGCAGCCGGGGCAGGCTCACCTCCCCGCCGCGGGGCAGGGCGGCGACTGGCGAGGAGACGGAGCCGAGTCCGGCGCGGTGGCTCCAGTCGGCGATCGCCGTGCCGAGTGTTCCGGGACTGAGAGGCCGACCGGTGCGGAAACCCTTGCGCTGGCGGACGGCCATGAGCCGGTCGGTGCCGGTGATGCGCCGCACCGGTTCGGTCAGTTCGCGTACGAGCAGAAAGACGCCGAGCGGGGTGTGCAGTTCATCGCGCGCGCTGACGGGCTGTCCGGGCCCCTCATCGTCCTCGCCGGTACTGAGCCAGTCGGGCAGGTCCGCCAGCACAACGGGCATGTGGCTGCGGTGACCACGGCGGGGCTTGACCAGCTCCACGATGGCATTCGGAGTGCCGCCCGCGCCGCCGTCCGGGCGGTGGACCGCGGCCGGTGCGTCGATGATGGTGCTGCCGTTCTGGCCGGTCAGCCCGGCCAGCAGGACGACGAACGGCATGGCATCGCACCAGGTGAGGTGGACCATGGCAATCAGATCGCCGACGCTCCAGCGTTTCGCGAGGTCATGGGGCAGATAGCGGTAGCCGTTGCGGCAGAGCCTGCGGGGAACATCACCAGCGGTCTCGACATGGTCCAGTGCCTGTCCGAGCTGCCACCGGTCCGGTTCTCTCCCGGAGTCGACGGCTCCGCACCGCCACTGGTCGAGCAGCTGCCGGTGTTCCCGGATGCGGGCGGCCGTGGCGCGGGCCTCACGGCGGGCCGCCGCCATGATGAGCCGGAACTCCTCGGGACGGTAGCTGGGGACCTTGGGCGAGCGGTCGCGGACGATCCCGCCGCCCCGGAGAGCCACGGTGAAGGCGTCGCTGACCCCGGTCACGGCCCGCAGCGTCCGCTTGACGCCGTTGACGCGCTGCGCAAGCGTGCGCTGTCCGGCGTACTTGGCGCGGTAGCCCTCCAAATGCCCCGGCCGCAGCTCAGCCGGACCCGAAGGCGGCGACGGCAGGGTGGACAGGTACTCGGTGAAGGTCCGCAGCCCGTAGTAGCAGCCATTGGCGGAGCTGATGCTCTTGCAGGTGCCCGACGGGCCGGTGCGTCGGTCGAACGCCTCGGCCAGAGCGACCTGCAGGGCCCGGGCAACCGGCATCACGGTGAAGTCGAAGTCCTTGCTCGTGCACCCATCCTCGCTGATGACCCGGACCGTGCACCGTCCCTCATCCAGCAGCACCCGGGCCGGGGCCTGGTAGCCGGCCATCGGCAGCGCGGCCGGCCGCCCCCTCACCGCAACCCCTCGCGAGCGAGTACCGGTCCGGCGGCCAGCGGATCGGCGGCCACCTTGGGATGCTGCCGCCAGACCTCGTCGAGGAGAGCGGCGACCGGGAGACCGACCGTCTGCTCCAGCAGCAGCTCGACGTCCAGGTGCCGGAACGGCTCCAAGTACACGTCCATCGTCGTGGTGACGCTGCGATGACCGAGCATCGTCTGCACCAGCTGCCAGGTGTCGCCGAACTGCACCCGGAAGTCGCGCAGTTCCTCGCCCTCCAGGTGCCCGAACCGCGCGTCGTAGAGCAGCTTGCCCACCGAATACCAGCGCAGGGCGAAAGAGTGGCGGAGCCGATGGGCCGAGCACGCGAACCCGTCCAGCCCGAGCTCGGTGATCCGGTCGTTGGCCGCGGTGAAGGTGTGCTGCCAGCCATGCGGGGCGCGCGGAAGCCCGTCCTCGTTCAGCCAGACCGCCAGTGGCTCCAGCCCGTACTCGCCTTCACGGAACAGACGCATCCGGGCCTGCGGGTCCAAAACGTCCAGCGACACCGAACTTACCGCCCCGGAGGCATCCCGCACGCTCAGCCTCCGGTTCGCGAAGACCTTCTCGACCACGAGCATCCCAGGCACCCGGGTGTACCGGCCCTGCCGCTGAGCGCGGCGGACCGCTCGGGCGCGCGAACCCTCGGTGTAGGACAAGACCCCCACCAGGGCCGGCCGAGGCAGCCAGTAGCGGCGGCCCAGACCGCCCTTGGCGCAGGCGTCCGCCAGCCAGCGCGTGGTGAAGGCGCGATCCGGATCGTCGCTCGGCAGCTCGATGTCCAGCACGCTGGCCCACTCGCTCAGCCGCAGGCCGGTCTCGAACAGCCCGTCGGCGAACGCGGCGTCTCGTTGCTCGCCCCTCCCGCGCCAGCGCGGATCCTCCAGCCCATCCAGGGCGAAGCCCTTGAGCCCGAGGTCGCGCCAGCGGCGGTAGCCGGCCGGGGTGAACCACCTCACGTCCCGGCTGCGGATTCCGACCGGACCGGCCGCGATCTCCTCCACCGACCCGCGCGGAGCCGATGCACGGACCTCCCGCATCTCCACCGGACTGACCACCCCGTGGTGACGCGCGGCCCAGCCGTAGAAGACGTTCAGCGTCACCAGGTCGCCCTTGAGCGTCCCGGCCGCCACCCTCCTTGGGTTGGCCGGGTCCGCCATCCGCCAGAACTTGAACGCCTCCACATCGGCGGGTACCGCCTGCTGCCATCCCCGGCCCCGCACCGTCAGGAAGTTCAGCCACAGCCCGAGCGCGTACGCGTACTTGCGCCACGTATCACGGTCCCGCACCGTCATCGGATACGAGGTGAAGAACCCGTTCACCCGCCCGTCCGGCCTGCCGTCCGGACCGATCAGGAACGGCTGCCCCGGCCGACGGCCGTGCGTACGCAGCAACTCGCGCAGTCGTGCCGCGAACTTCCTCGCCAGCGGGTCAGGGAACGACGGCCAGCGACGTTCGGGATCGGAGAAGCACACCCGCCATCCCCGCGAAACACCCTCGGTGATCACCGCGACAACGTAGCGTCAGGCCCCCGCTCGGCTTGCAACACGACATGCGACAACACCCGAACTGGGTAGAGAAGTTCGGCGAGTACAGCACCCACGAACTCGGCATCGAGCCCGAGGCGTACGACCCGAAACTCGACGTCGATTTCGCTCCCCTGCGCGAACAAGATGGGGCACCCCAAGATCTGACCACTGTCGGCTTCGGCCGGGCCGCCTGAATGTCGAAGAATCCGCTATGTCCGCCACCGTACGCACGGTCGGGCTATGCCCGTGGCCTTGCCGCGTGCGTCGCCAGGGCCGCGGACGTCACTATGGCGGCTGCGCCGGCCACCCAGAGAAGCGGCAGCCATGTCTGGATCGATGCGATGGTCAGGTGCAGCCGGTAGACGGCCGGCATGACCAGCGCCAGTGGCATGGTGGTGCCCAGAACGCTGATGCGGCGTACCCGAACCGGATCAGCAGCGGGAACTGAATCGCGATGTTGACGGCGAACAGCGTCCAGGACAGAGGCAGCATCGTCACCAGGGTGCGACCGCCGAGCTGTACGCCCTCGGCCCGCGCCAGGAGAATGGCCAGCGCCGTACCTGCGGTGACGGTCGCAATAATGCCTGCCGGCGCCCAGGCGTAGTGCCCGAGCAGCACCGTGCGGCGAGGCAAAGGCAGGACGGCGTACAGCGTCTCCAGGCCCGCCTTGTCGGCGACCACGAAGGGGTGTACGGCGATCAACGGGGCGAGCAGCAGCGCGAGTGCCGGTACGAGACCGACGGGGCTGCGGGCGAGCACCAGGCCCATCAGGCCGAACACCAGCAGGCCCTGGGTCCGGTACGGCGCGACGGTACGCAGGTGCAGCACGGACGTACGGGCGACGGCGCTCATGCGATCGCCCCGCGCCGGCCGTTCCGCTTTGTTACCGGCTTCATCGGCCGAGATCCGATGTGGATGGCGATCTCCGCCAGGGTGGGCGCCTCGACGAGGAACCCCGCCGAGAAGGTCGGCTTCCTCGGTGCGAACGAGAGCTTCCGCCCCGGCCGGCGTCCGCCTCACGTCGATCAGCCCGACGCCGATGAGGCCGCTCAGGTCCTCCGGGGCGCCCCGCACGGCCCGGTAGGCGTCCAGGATCTCGTCCTTGGGGCCGGTCCGGACGATGCAGCCGCCATGTATGAGCGTCACGTAGTCGCCGATGCGGTCCAGATCGGAGGTGATGTGCGTGGAGAACAGAACGCTGTGTCTCTCGTCGAGCAGGAAGTTTCCGATGATGCCGACAAGCTCGTCCCGGGCGACGGGGTCCAGGCCACTGGTCGGCTCGTCGAAGACGAGCAGCCGCGCCCGGTGCGACAGCGCTACGGTGATCATGAGCTTCATCGCCATGCCGCGGGACAGGTCCTTGACCTTCGCCCGCAGATCCAGGCCGAACTCCGCGAGCAACTGCCGGTAACGCGCGCTGCCCCGACGGTCGTAGAAGGGACGCAGTGTCCGTTCGACCTCGGACAGCCGCCAGTCGTCCACAAGGTAGGTATGGTCGAGCACCACTCCGATGTCCTGGCGCAGGGCGACTGGGCCGACGTTCTCGCACAGGTTCTTGATGCGAGCGCGGAGCGACAGGTGACTGACGACGCCGGTTCCGGATGACTATGGCGCTGCGGCTACTCTCCCCGGCGTACAGCCCCACTCGTCTTCCGCCCCGCCCGGGGCCGGGTCAGATCAGCGGCGGGCGCCCCAGCCGCGTCATCCGCCACACCGTCCGCCACCGCATCGGCCGGCGTTCGCCCGCCGGGGCGCGTACGCCCTCCGCGAAGCCGCCCGCCCATGCCCGCAGGCCGTCGAGCGAACGGGTGCGGGCGAGTGTGAGCAGGGTCCACGTCGTCAGGTAGAGGGGGACGAGCGGGGCGGGCAGGCGGCGGCGGGCCAGCCAGACGCGGTTGCGGGCGGTCATCCGGTAGTACACCGCGTGCCGTGCCGGGGAGGTCTTCGGGTGCTGGAGCAGGAGGGACGGCTCGTACAGGACCTTCCAGCCCGCGTCGAGCGCCCGCCACGCGAGATCCGTCTCCTCGTGCGTGAAGAAGAAGTCCGCCGGCCAGTCGCCGGTCTCGGCGAGCATCGGCATCGAGAAGGCGTGGGCGCCGCCGAGGAACGCCGTGACGAGCCCCCGCCGCATCGGATCCTTCGCACGCAGGCGCGGCACGTGGCGGCGCTGCGTCTCGCCGTGCTCGTCCGCGATGCGGAAGCCGACGATGCCGAGACGGGCGTCGGAGGCGTACAGACGCTGGACCGTGGCGAAGACGTCCGTGCCCACCAGGAGGCCGTCGTCGTCCAGCTCCACCGCCACATCGACGTCGCCGAATTCGCGCAGCCGGGCCAGCGCCACGTTGCGGCCGCCCGGACAGCCGAGGTTGTCGTCGAGCTCGACCGTCACGACGTCGAACGGGTAACCGGTGTACGCGGGCAGCACCGTGCCGTTGCCGACCAGGACGACGCGGGTCGGCGCCACGTGCTGCGCCGCCACCGAGTCCAGGAGCGCCTCCACCTCCTTGGGACGGTTGCCCATGGTGACGACGGCCACGCCGATACGGGGTAGCGGTTCAGCGGTGGGGCTCCTGTCGGTCATGGCGGCGATGGTAGCCGTTCACCATCACGCCGCCGTCGAGGTGGGGCCTTTCGTCTTCGCCTACGGGCGCCGGCCGGTCCGCGCCGCCCACTGCTCCGCGACGACCGCGACCAGGTCGACGACCGGGTCCTTCACCTCGGAGTACGTTCCCGGGCGCAGAACTCGCGGCCCGCCGCCGCCCACGCGGGGTCGTGCGCGACGACGAGCGGCTTCCTGACCTCGGGCATCAGACGCGTTCCAGCGGCACGTGCGGCCCGTCCGGCAGCTTCACGTGGATCGTGTCGCCGGGGCGGACCACGCCGCCCTCCCGTACGACACTCATGACCCCGGCCCTGCGGACGACTTCGCCGGTCTCCGGGTCGTGGCCGACGACCTGCTTGAGGAGGCCGTCCTGGAAGGCGTCGATCTGGAGGCACGGGTTGCGCAGGCCCGTGATCTCCAGGAGGGCGCCGCCCTCGCCCAGGCGCAGGAGGGTGCCGGTGGGCAGGGCGAGCAGGTCGATGCCGCGCGTGGTGATGTTCTCGCCGAGGTCGCCGGGGCGCACGGCGTGGCCGTGCCCGGCCACCTCGTCGAACAACTCCTCGTGGATGAGGTGGACCTGGCGGAGGTTCGGCTGGGTGGGGTCCTGGGCGACCCGTGAACGGTGCTGGACCGTCACCCCGGCGTGTGTGTCCCCCTCGACACCGAGCCCGGCCAGCAGGGTGATGCTGTCACGGGGGTGCTTGGTGAAGGTGTGCTCGCTGTTGCTGCTGACGGTGGTGATGACGGCCGTGGAGACCTGGGCGCCATCCTGCCGTTCCGTGGAGTCCTGCGGCTGCCCAGTGGAATCCAGCGGCTTCAGGGAGCGCTCCGCCACCTTCGCCACGTGGGCCGTCAACGTCCCGCGCACGTCCGGCGTGAGCGTGCCGAGCGCGACGAGGGCCGTGAGAGCCACGTCGCACAGCTCCGACTCGACGTCCTTCCAGGTGTGGCTGACGCCCTTGCGCGGGTTCTGCCCGCTCGCCCCGATCACCGCCTCGGCGACCTCGCCCACCTCCTCCGACAGCTTCAACATACGCAGAAGGAGGGCTTCCTTGGGCGTCTGCCGGTTGGTGGAGTCCAGCCACCGCCGCAGGCGGTCGACGGTGTTCCAGAGGTTGTTCTCGTCGTCGGTCGTCACGAGCGACGAGCCTACTCGGCGTCCTCGGACCCCTTCGTCCGCTTCGCACGTGACCCGACGACCGCCAGGGCCGCCGTGCCCGCCCCGACGAGGGCCGCGGGCACCATCCAGTGCCGGTTGAACGTGTGCCCGAGCGCATGGTCGAGCGAGAGGCGTCCGGGGCCGGCCACGGCGAGGCCCGCCGCCACGAAGCCGAGGAACGCCGGGTACTCGTAGCCACCGCCCTGCGCGAAGAAGCCGTTCGGGGCGTGCACGGCGGCCGCACCGGCCATCGTCCCGGCCGCGGCCGCCCCGCCGACCGGGGTGGCGAGGCCGAGGGCGAGCAGCGCCCCGCCGCCCGCCTCGCCGAGCCCCGCGGCGAGCGCGCTGGCCTTGGCCGGGGTGTACCCCATGGCCTCCATCCCGGCGGACGTGCCGGACAGGCCGCCCCCGCCGAACCAGCCGAGCAACTTCTGCGCGCCGTGCGCCGCGAGCAGCCCACCCGTGCCCAGGCGCAGCGCGAGCAGCCCCAGGTCGGCGCGGGTGCGGTGCGAGGAGTGGGGGGAGCGGGAGGGGCCGGAGGCGAAGGAGGTGAGAGAGGGGCGGCAAGGCCGGTTCGCGCGCGTACGTGTACAGGTCATGAGCCCACCGTAAGCAGAGCGGCGGCAGGGCGCAGGCGCTCCGGTGGCGGGGCGGGGAGCCCGGTGCGAGCCTGGCGGCATGTCCATTCAGACCGACAAGCTCAGCGATCCGGCGGTGCGCGCCTTCGTCACGGCGCTCAACGCCCATGACAGGACCGCCTTCGATGCCGCCCTCACGCCCGACGCGACCATGTCGGACGACGGCAGCGACCGCGACCTCGGCGAGTGGGTCGACCGCGAGATCTTCGACTCCAACGGCCACATGGAGATCGAGAAGGAGTCCGCGGGCGGCCGCGCCCTCGTCGCGAACTACCGCAACGACACCTGGGGCGAGATGCGCACCCGCTGGTCGTTCGAGGTGGCGGACGGCAAGGTCACCCGCTTCGAGACGGGCCAGGCCTGACGGGCCGCCTCGCGACCTGCCCCTCGTGACCTGCCCCTCGTGACCTGCTCCTCGTGACCTGCCCCTCGCGACCTGCTTCTCGTGACCTGTCCCTCGCGATCTGCCGGTCACGGAAGCTATGGGATCGGCACCGCGGCGCCGCTGACCCGTACGCGCGCGTCGCCCTCCCGCAGTGTCACCGTCAGCTCGCCCGGACGGCCCATGTCGTCGCCCTGGTGGAGCGTGAGCCGCGCGGCCGCCGGAACCTGGCCGAGCTCGCGCAGATACGCGCCGAACGCCGCGGCCGCCGCGCCCGTCGCCGGGTCCTCGACCACGCCGCCGACCGGGAACGGGTCACGCACGTGGAACGTCGTGCCTCCCGACTCCGGCTCGCGCCACACCAGTTGGACCGTCGTCAGATCGAGCCTGTGCATCAGCGAGGCGAGCCGCTCGAAGTCGTACGACAGGTCGGCGAGTCGCTGCCGGGTGGCCGCGGCCAGGACGAGGTGGCGGGCGCCCGCGTAGGCGATGCGCGGCGGCAGCGACGGGTCGAGGTCGGCGGCGGGCCAGTCGAGCGCGGCGAGCGCCTCGGCGAGATCCTCCGCGCGTACGTCCTCGATCGTCGGCTCGACGCTGGTCAGCGTCGCACGCAGCACGCCCTCGGCGTCGTCCACGCTGACCGGCACCACGCCCGCCGCCGTGTGGAAGACGAACTCGCCCGTGCCCTGCCGCTCGGCGAGCGCCACCGCCGTGGCGACGGTGGCGTGGCCGCAGAAGGAGACCTCGGCCTTGGGGCTGAAGTAGCGCAGGCTGTAGGTCCGTTGACTGTCACTCTCCCCCTTGCCGTGGCCGTGGCCGTTGCGGTCGTCGGCGCTGCCGGTTCCTGGCGCGGGCGTCACGAAGGCCGACTCGCTGTAGCCCACGTCGGCGGCGATGGCGAGCATCGCGTCGTCGCTCAGGCCGGAGGCGTCGAGAACGACGCCGGCGGGGTTGCCGCCGGCGGGCGTTGCGGCGAAGGCGGTGTATCGCAGGACGTCGGTCACGTCGGTCATGCCGGTCACGTTCGCCGCTTCGGCCGCTTCGGTGACGTCGCTCACTTCGGTCGCCTCCGGTGCGTCTGTCGCGTCAGTCATGTCGATCATGATGCCGGTCAACCGCGCCCGATGTAAGGCATGTTCGTGGCCAGTACCGTGGCGAACTGGACGTTGGCCTCCAGTGGAAGCTCGGCCATGTGCCGCACGGTGCGCGCCACGTCCGCCACGTCCATCACGGGCTCCGCGACGACCTCCCCGTTGGCCTGTAGCGCGCCGGTCTGCATGCCCTGTGTCATGTCGGTCGCCGCGTTGCCGATGTCGATCTGACCGCAGGCGATCCGGTACGGACGCCCGTCCAGGGAGAGGGACTTGGTGAGCCCGGTCAGCGCGTGCTTGGTGGTCGTGTACGCGATGGAGCGCGGGCGCGGGGTGTGCGCGGAGATGGAGCCGTTGTTGATGATGCGCCCGCCCTGCGGATCCTGCTCCTTCATCTGCCGGAACGCGGCCTGCGCGCACAGGAACGCGCCGTTGAGGTTGGTGTCGACCACGTGCCGCCACGCGTCGTACGACAGTTCCTCGACCGGTACGCCGCCGGGCCCGAAGGTCCCCGCGTTGTTGAAGAGCAGGTCGAGCCGGCCGAACCGCTCGCGCGCGGCGCCGAACAACGCGGCCACGTCGTCGGGGCTCGACACGTCCGCGCGGACGGCGAGCGCGTCGCCGCCGGGGGCGAGCCCCGCCGTCTCCTCCAGCGTCTCGGTCCGCCGCCCGGCCAGCGCGACCCGCCATCCGGCGCGCAGCAGTTCCAGGGCCACGGCTCGGCCGATGCCGCTTCCGGCACCGGTGACCACGGCGGTTCTCGTCGTCACGGTTCGCTGATCGTCCATGAGAGCGCAGCGTACGTCGTGGCCGGCGGCACCGGTCGGCGGCACCGGTCGGCCGTGAGCTGGTGGGCCGGCGAGCCGGTGGGCGTCAGCGGGCCTCCCCGGGGTAGCGGACGCCGATCCGCTCCCGGACGGCGTCCAGCGTACGCATCACCGCCAGCGAGCCGGCCAACGGCACCACGGGCGACTCGGTCTCCTTCGCCCGCAGGCACCGCATCACCTCCAGCGCCTCGTGCCGCATCGAGTCCCGCGGCCCGTCCTGCGGTGCCGCCGTGAACTCCTCCGGCTCCCTGCCGTCCCGGTGCAGCACGAACCGGTCCGGGTGGAAGAAGCCGCCGGGCACGTCGATGCGGCCCGCCGAACCGGTCACCGAGGCCGTCACCCCCGTACCGGCGTTGATCGCGCAGTGCAGCACGGCCTGCGCCCCGCTCGCCCACGACAGCAGCATGCCGGTCTGCAGGTCCACGCCCTCCGGCGACAGCGCGGCCGACGCCGCCACCCGTTCCGGCTCTCCGAGCAGCAGGTGGGCGAAGGACACCGGGTACACACCGAGGTCGAGCGTCGCCCCGCCGCCCTGGGCCGGGTCCCGCAGCCGGTGCGCCGCGCCGAACGGTCCGGCGAGCCCGAAGTCGGCCTGCACCGTGCGGACCTCGCCCACGGCACCGTCGTCGACCAGCGCCTTGAGCCGCCGCACCAGCGGATGGCAGTACATCCACATCGCTTCCATCAGGAAGACGTCCTTCGCGCGGGCGAGGGCGACCAGCTCCTCGGCCTCGGGCGCGTTCAGCGTGAACGCCTTCTCGCACAGCACCGCCCGCCCCGCCTCAAGACAGAGCCCGGCCGCCGCCCGGTGCGCGGCGTGCGGAGCGGCGACGTACACCACGTCGACATCCCCGTCCGCGGCGAGCGCGTCCCAGCCGCCGTACGCGCGGCCGATCCCGAACCGGTCGGCGAACCGTGCCGCCGACTCCTCGGAGCGCGAGGCCACGGCCACCACCTCGGCGTCCGGCAGATCCAGCAGGTCCGCCGTGAACCTCGCGGCGATCCCGCCCGTCGAGAGGATCCCCCACCGCACCCGTTCGCCGGCCACCGACGCCCTCGTCGCCATGTCCGCCCGCCCTCCGGAAATTTGGTCTCGACCACTACGCCGAGCTGAGAACATAGGTCATCGCACGTACGGCGGGGAACGGTCAAGCCCGGCGGGCAGAGCGGGCAGAGCGGGCAGGGCGAAGGGGACAGGGAGTCACGGCATGGTGGCACGCAGCGGGAGCGACGGTGGCGCGCCGGGCACGACGCCCGGCACGGGGGCGGACGTGGTGGAGGAGCGGGCGCCGGGCGCGGCGGCCGTACGCACCGGGCTCCTCGTCACGCTCGTCCTCGGCGGGCTCACCGCCGTGCCCCCGCTCTCCATGGACATGTACCTCCCGGCCCTCCCGGAGGTCACCGGAGCCCTGCACACCTCCGCCGCCACCGCCCAGCTCACCCTCACCGCGTGTCTGACCGGCATGGCGCTCGGGCAGATGGTGGTCGGGCCCATGAGCGACAAGTGGGGCAGGCGGCGTCCGCTGTTGACCGGGCTCCTCGTCTACGTCGCCGCCACCGCCGTCTGCGCCGTCGCCCCGGAGGTCACGCTGCTCGTCGCCTTCCGGCTGCTCCAGGGCCTCGCGGGCGCCGCGGGCATAGTGATCGCCCGCGCCGTCGTCCGCGACCTGTACGACGGCGTGGCCATGGCGCGGTTCTTCTCCACGCTCATGCTGATCTCCGGTGTCGCCCCGATCGTCGCGCCACTGGTCGGCGGACAGGTGCTGCGCGTCACCGACTGGCGGGGCGTCTTCGTCGTGCTCACCGCCGTGGGCGTCGCACTCACCGGTCTCGTGTGGAAGTGCCTGCCGGAGACGCTGCCGCCCGAGCGGCGGCACGGCGGCGGCGTCGGGCAGGCGCTGCGCACCATGCGCGGTCTCGTCGCCGACCGTGTCTTCACCGGATACATGATCGCGGGCGGCTTCGCGTTCGCCGCGCTGTTCGCGTACATCTCCGCCTCCCCGTTCGTGATCCAGGAGATCTACGGGGCGTCGCCGCAGACCTTCAGCCTGCTGTTCGGGCTCAACTCGGTCGGCCTGATCGCCGTCGGCCAGCTCAACGGCAAGGTGCTCGTCGGGCGCGTCAGCCTCGACAAGGTGCTCGCCGTCGGCCTGAGCGTCATCGTCGTCGCCGCCGCTTTCCTGCTCCTCGTGGCCACCGGGGCGCTCGGCGGCCCTCACGAGCTGGGGCTCGTGCCGGTCGCCGTCGGCCTGTTCGTGCTCATGGCCGCCATGGGCACCGCCACCCCCAACACCAACGCGCTCGCCCTGATGCGCACCCCGCACGCCGCGGGCTCCGCCTCCGCGCTGCTCGGCACGTCGTCGTTCCTCATCGGCGCGATCGCCTCCCCTCTGGTGGGCGTCGCGGGCGAACACACCGCCGTACCGATGGCGCTCGTCCAGCTGCTGTGCGGACTCGCCGCGATCACCGCGTTCCTCACGCTGTGCCGCCCCTGGCGGCGCACGGCCGCCACGACCGACCCGACGGCCACGACGCCCCCCACCGCGGTGGCCCCGCGCCCGGAGGAGACACACCACTGAGCTCGCCACGACTGCGCCACGGCGCCCCCGAGCGGGCCGGGCTCGACCCGCACCGCCTCGACCGCCTCGTCCGGGACGTGAGCGCCCTGTCCGACGACCCCCACCCGTGGTGCGCGGGCGCGGTGCTGCTCGCCGGGCGCGGCTCCGTGATCGCCGCCGAGTCCGCCGCCGGCTGGGCGGTGCGGTACGCCGCGTACGACGAGACCACCGACCGCGGCGTCGAACTCCCCGCCGCCGAGCGCGTGCCGATGACCACGGACACACCCTTCGACCTGGCCTCGGTCACCAAGCTCTTCACCTCGATCGCCGCCGCGCAGCAGATCGAACGCGGCACCCTCGGCATCGACGCCGAGGTCGGCGCGTACGTCCCCGAGTTCACGGGGGCCGCCCGCGCCGGCGTCACCGTGCGCCAGCTGCTCACCCACACCTCGGGCCTGCGCCCCGAGCTCCCGCTGTACGACGCCCCCGACCCGGCCGCCCGGCTCGCGGCGCTGCACGCCGAGGCCCCGTCGGCGCCGCCCGGCACCTACCGCTACTCCGACCTCAACATGCTGCTGCTCCAGCACGTCCTGGAGCGGCGGACCGGGCGGCGGCTCGACGCCTTGATCCGGGACGGCATCACCCACCCCCTCGGCATGACCGCGACCGCCTTCGGGCCCTGCCCGGGTGCCGCCGCCACCGAGGACCAGCGGCGCCCCTGGGCCAAGGCCGACCGGGGGATGCTGCGCGGTGAGGTGCACGACGAGAACGCGTGGGCGCTCGGCGGTGTCGCCGGTCACGCGGGCCTGTTCTCCACGGCGTACGACCTCGCCGTCCTGTGCCGCACGCTGCTCAACGGCGGCTCGTACGGCACCGCCCGCATTCTCGGCCACGACCACGTCGCACTCATGCTGACGGCGCCGGGGCTCGGCTTCCGGGTCGATCAGCCGTGGTTCATGGGCGAGCTCGCCGGGCACGGTGCGGCCGGGCACTGCGGCTTCACCGGCACGTCGCTGGTGCTCGACCCGGCGACCGACACGTTCCTCGTGCTGCTCGCCACGACCGTCCACCCGCGGCGCCGCCCCGCCAACAGCGGTCCGCGCGAGGCCGCCGCCTCGCAGCTCGCGCGGGCCGTGGTGCCGCGGCGGCGCTTTAGGATTTCCGGGTGAACGCCCCGTACACCTCGTCCTCCGCAGAGCACACCGAGCCCCCCGAGGCGGCCGAGACGCTCCGCGCGGCCCTCGCCGGACTCCTCGACGGCCTCCCGCCCACGCAGGCGGCGCGCGCCGTCGACCGGCTCATCGCGAACTACCGGGGCACGACCCCGACCGGCGCGCCGATCCTGCGCGACCGGGCGGACGTCGTCGCCTACGCGGCGTACCGGATGCCCGCCACCTTCGAGGCGGTCGCCTCGGCGCTGCGGGCCCTGGCCGACGCGGCTCCGGCCGACTGGCGGCCCGGAAGCC
Source organism: Streptomyces beihaiensis (assembly GCF_026274175.1). GTDB lineage: Bacteria > Actinomycetota > Actinomycetes > Streptomycetales > Streptomycetaceae > Streptomyces > Streptomyces beihaiensis. The sequence goes on along the minus strand of NZ_JAPHNL010000057.1, from coordinate 56,552 downwards.
ATCTGGACATCGGCGGCGGCACCGGCGCGGCGGTGTGGGCGGCGCGGGACGCGTTCCCCGAAGCGCGGTCCACGACGGTACTCGACTGGTCCGAGCCGGCGCTCGCGCTGGGGCGTGAACTGGCGGCGGCGGACGAGGAGTTGAGCAAATCCGTGCGGTGGCAACGGGCCCGGATCGGCGCGGCGGAGCCGCTGCCGGGCGCCGACCTCGTCACCATCTCGTACGTCCTGAAGGAGCTGACGGAGGCCGACCGCGCGGCCGTCGTCGACGCGGCGGCCCGCGCGGCCACGGAGGCCACCGGTGCCGTGGCCGTCGTCGAACCCGGAACCCCGGACGGGTACGCGCGGATCATCGCCGCTCGGGACCGGCTGATCGCGGCGGGCCTGCGGGTCGCCGCGCCCTGCCCGCACAGCGCGACCTGCCCGATCGCGCCCGGCACGGACTGGTGCCACTTCTCGGTCAGGGTCAGCCGTTCCTCGCTGCACCGGCGGGTCAAGGGAGGAACGTTGGCGTACGAGGACGAGAAGTTCGCTTACGTGGTCGCTACGCGGTTCGAGCCGCGGCCCGTCGCCGCGAGGGTGGTGCGGCGGCCGCAGATGCGTAAGGGGCAGGTGCTGCTCGATCTCTGCGAGGCGCGGGGGGCGCTGGACCGGGTGACCGTGACCAAGAAGCACGGTGGGCTTTACAAGGAGGCACGGGGTGTGGAGTGGGGGGACGGCTGGGAGCAGCCGGGGAACTGACGGGGCCGGCCCACCGGGTGAGGGGGCGTTGCCGGGGTCGGCGGGTGGTGGGGCGCCCGCGGTTCCCCGCGCCGCTGAGACGCACGCCCTGCGCGGTGTCCCCCCGGAAGAGGCGCGGCGCGGACGCAGGCGTTCAAGAGCGCGGGCAACCGCGCGACCGGCCACTGCGAGAGCCGCACGCGCGAGGACGGCAGACGCCCCCCACGGTGCGTGCGGCCTCCGGTTCAGCGCAGCTCAAGCGTGCAGCACTTCACGCTGCCGCCGCCCTTGAGCAACTCGCCCAGGTCCATTCCGACGGGCTCGAAGCCCCGCTCCCGCAGTGGCTCGAACAGGCCGAGCGCCGCCTGCGGCAACAGCACCCGCCGCCCGTCCGACACGGCGTTCAGGCCCAGCGCCATCGCGGACGCCTCGTCGGCGATCAGCGCGTCGGGGAACATCCGCCGCAGCACCTCCTGGCTGCCCGGCGAGAACGCCGCCGGGTAGTACATGACCTCGTCGGCCGCGTCGTCGAGCACGGCGAGCGCCGTGTCCAGGTGGTAGAAGCGCGGGTCGACCAGGTCGAGCCCGATCACCGGCCGCCCGAAGAACTCCTGCGCCTCCCCGTGCGAGAGCGGCGACGCGCGGAACCCGCGCCCCGCCAGCACGTACGAGGCGGTGACGGCGAAGTCGCCCTCGCCCTCGTTGACGTGGACCGGCTCGCACACCTCGGCGTAACCGTGCGCGCGGAACCACTCCAGGTGGGCGGCGGCCTCCGGCTCCCGCTCCTGGTGGGCGAAACGGGCGCCGAGCACCCGCCCGTCGACCACGGTCGCCCCGTTCGCGGCGAAGACCATGTCGGGCAGGCCGGGCCGCGGGTCGAGCACCTCGACGACGTGGCCGAGGGAACGGTAGCGGTCGCGCAGGTCCTCCCACTGCGCGAGGGCGAGCGGGACGTCGACGGGTTTCGCCGGGTCCATCCACGGGTTGATCGAGTACGTGACCTTGAAGTGTGCCGGTGGGCACATCAGGTAGCGCCGGGGTGTGGCGCGGCGTGCGGTGCTACGCGTACTACGCAATGAGGGCTCCTCACCATCGCAGTGTGTGTGCCGGTGTGCTCGTGTGCTCATGGTGAGGCCTGAGCGGCTTCAGGTCTGCGATCCGAACGGGTGGTTCGTCGTACCGGTGACAGAGAGTGAGACGGTACGTCTCGGCTCGCAGCCTTGTACATTCGGGCCATGTCCGCCACCACACCGCCGAAGAAGCCGGGCCCCGACGCCGCCCGCCGCAGCGAGCGCTCCCGCCGCGCCATCTACGACGCCGCCCTCGCCCTCGTCGGCGAGATCGGGTACCCGCGGACCACCATCGAGGGCATCGCCACCCGGGCCGGGGTCGGCAAGCAGACGATCTACCGGTGGTGGGGATCGAAGGCCGAAGTGCTCATGGAAGCCTTCATCGACCTCGGGGAGCAGAACCGGCAGGCCGCCACCGGGCAGCACCCCGACCACCCTGACCGTCCCGACCACCCTGACCGTCCCGACCACTCCGGCCGTCCCGACCACTCCGGCCGTCCCGACCACTCCGGCCGTCCCGACCACTCCGGCCGTCTCGGCCACCCCCTCGCCCCGTCCGCGCTGCCCGACTCCGGCGACATCGAGGCCGACCTCAAACGCGTGCTGCGGGCGACCGTCGACGTACTCAAGGACCCCCGCTTCGAGGTGCCCGCCCGCGCACTCGCCGCCGAGGGCCTCGCCGACCGGACGTTCTGCGAGGAGTTCGTCGGCAAGCTCCTCATGCCCGGCCTCGACCTGTACGCCCAGCGGCTGCGCGCGGCCCAGGACGCCGGCCAGGTCCGCCCGGACGTCGACCCGCTCGTCGCCCGCGACCTGTTCTCCGGGCCGCTCGCCCAGCGCTGGCTGCAGAGCACGGGGCCGCTCGACCACGCCTACACGGACCGGCTCGTCGAGTACGCCCTGTACGGGATCAGCGCCCGCCCCGCGAAGCGCCCGTAGCCGCCGTGCCTGCCGCCCCCGGTGCCCCGAACGGGGACCGCCGCAACCGGAGGAGCAGGATGGTGGGACCATGGGAAACCCGGTTCACCCGGTGCTCGGACGTGGACCGGGATTCGGACTCGGACTCGGACTCGGACTCGGCACGACAGCGATGAGAAGTGAGGGGTAGATGGGCGCGGAGCAGGACCGCCGGTCGGGCGCGGACAGCGCGGCGGCCGGTCGCGGCGGACTCGGCCGGTTCGCCCAGTGGCTGCGGGCGGGCCGGGGCGGCCCGAAGGGGACCCCGGGGGGCGCCACCGCGGGGGACAGGGAGTCGCTGCTGCTCGCCGCTGCCGCCGCCGGGCTGCCGCTCGCCCCGGCCGCGTACCCGGCCGACTACCGCTGCTCGTGCAACCGCATCGGCTGCCCGACCCCGGGCCGCCACCCCGTCTCGTTCGCCTGGCAGACCCAGGCCACCACGGACCGCGCGCAGATCGAGCGGTGGGCCCGCAGCCAGCCGCAGGCGAACTTCATCACGGCGACCGGCATGCTCCACGACGTGCTCGACGTCCCGCTGGAGGCGGGCCGCGAGGCGCTCGAACGGCTCTTGGCGCGCGGTGTCGAGGTCGGCCCGGTGGTCGAGTCGGGCGGCGACCGCATGCTGTTCTTCACCGCGACCCGGGGCACGCCCGAGGACGAGGACGAGTGGTGGCCCTGCGAGCTGGACTGCCACCCCGAGACGATGGACGAACACCCCGGCATGCGCTGGCACTGCCGCGGCTCCTACGTCCTGGTGCCGCCGTCCCGGCTGCCGGGGGAGCGTTCGGTGACGTGGCTGCGCGGCCCCGAGCATCCGCTGCCCGACCCGCTGACACTCCTGGAGAGCCTCACGGACGCCTGCGCCCGCCACGTGGACGCGGCCACGGAAGCGGAGTACTCACCGGCCTGGCCGTGAGCCGCCCGGCCGCGGCCCGCTCCACGGCGACCGGCCCCGGCGCCGCCGGCCCGCTCGTGGCGAGCGCCCCGGCCGGGCCGGTCGTGCCGCTCCGAGCGGGGCTCACTCGCCCTCGGCGGACGTGACCCCCTCGACGCGCGACACCACGCGCACCCCGCCCCCGGCGGAGCCCTCGGCCGGGTCGAGGGCGGCCTGGCCGGACACGTACCCGTACGTCGCCGACTGCTTCGGGTCGCCCGTCATGAGCGCCTTCACTCCCGCGTCGACGGCGGGCAGATCGGTGCCCTTGGACGCGGTCAGCTTCTCGTAGCGACGCATCGCGAAGAAGACCAGCGCGCCGCCGTCCTCGGTGCGCAGTGCCACCGGGGCGTAACTGCCGGACGACAGCGGCTCGTCCATGAACTGGGTGGCCAGACCGGGGCGCGTGGCACGCTTCTCGCGGTTCTCGCGCCACACCGTGGTGAACGCGCCGGGCGCGAAACCGGCACCGCCGTTCTTGAGGTAACCGGTGTACTTGTCGCTCATGTCGGCGGGCTTCATCGCCAGGCCCGAGCCGCCCGGCGTGACCGCCTCGGCCCAGCCGTCCTTGTCCTTCCTGAAGGCGGGGACCGTGCCGTTCTTGAACAGCGTCAGGTACGACACCGCCCACGGCTGTTTCTCGTCGTCGCGGGTGAAGACCATGACCCAGCGGTAGCCGTTCAGCCGGTTGTTGGCGGTGTCGGCCACGAACCAGCGCGGCCAGCCCGCCTTCTTCGGCACCGTGAACTTGGCGTCGGTCAGCTTCAGCGGCTTGTGCGACGGATTGCCGTCCGGGTGCAGGGCATGCCCCGACTTGAGCTTGGCCGCGTCGATCGCGCCGAGCGACCCGGTGACGTACTTGGCGTCCGCGGACTGCTCGTACGTCCTGTCCGCCTTGTTGTACGCGGTCACGAAGGCGTCAAGGGCGCGGGAAGCCTGTGATTTCGTGGTCGTCGGGACGACCTCGAGCTCCCCGTGCACGGTCACGCATCCGCTCGCCGTGAGGGACAGCGTGACCGCGGCCGCGGCCATCGCCGCCGGGCGGCCGAGCCTGTTCAGGACCTCGCTCATGACGTTGACTTCACCTTCCCCTTCCCGGGGCCGAACCCTACCGGGAAGAGGCGACAGGCAGGGGCCGGGCCCCGGCGGACCAGGACCCCGGCGTGCTCAGGCCCCGGCGGACTCGGCGGCCCCCGCCCGAGCGCGCCGCGAGAGCAGCCCGGCCGGGGCGAAGAACAGCAGCAGCGTCGGCACCAGGTACACGCACCAGACGACGACCTGGAGCACGGTCGGGTCCGGCTGGAAGTTGAAGACGCCCTTCAGGAGCGTGCCCAGCCAGCCGTCCGGCGAGATCGTCGAGCTGATGTCGAAGGCCAGGTTGTTCAGGCCACCGATGAAGTTCGCCTCCTGGAGGTCGTGGAAGCCGTACGCGAGCACGCCCGCGGCGACCACGACCAGCATCGCGCCCGTCCACGTGAAGAACTTCGCCAGGTTGATGCGGAGCGCACCCCGGTAGAACAGCCAGCCAAGCACCACCGCCGTGGCCAGGCCGAGCAGCGCGCCGATCACCGGCTGCACCGTGCCGTCGCTGGTGGCGTGCACCGCGGTCCACACGAACAACGAGGTCTCCAGGCCCTCCCGGCCCACCGCGAGGAACGCGGTGACGACCAGCGCCGCCGTGCCCATCCGCAGCGCCGTGTCCAGCTTGCCGTGCAGTTCGGCCTTGAGGTGCCGGGCGGTGCGCCGCATCCAGAACACCATCCAGGTGACCAGGCCGACGGCGACGATCGACAGGGAGCCGCCGAGCCCCTCCTGCGCCTGGAACGTCATCTCCTGCGAGCCGAACTCCAGGCCCGCGCCGAAGGCCAGCGCCACGAACACGGCGGCCGAGATGCCGATCCACACCGGCTTCAGGGCGTCCCTGCGCTCGGTCTTCACCAGGTACGCGACGAGGATGCAGACGATCAGACTCGCCTCAAGACCCTCGCGCAGACCGATCAGATAGTTCGCGAACATCCTTCAGGCACCCTTCTCGTCCATCGTGTCCGTGGGCTTCTCGAAGAGCGCGCGGCCCCACCAGTCGTCGCCGTCCCTGACACCCGCCGGGACCGCGAAGACCGCCGAACCCACGTGCTGGATGTACTCGTTGAGCGCGTCGTGCGCGGAGAGCTTGCGCTGCAGCGGGATGAACCCCTGGCGCACGTCCCGCTGGTACGCGATGAAGAACAGGCCGGCGTCGAGCCGCCCGAGCCCGTCCGTGCCGTCGGTGAAGGAGTAGCCGCGGCGCAGGATCGTGATGCCGTCGTTGGCGTCCGGGTGCGCGAGCCGCACGTGCGCGGTCGGCTTCATCGCCTTCAGGAACGGCTTGTCGCGTTCGTGAGCCTTGCCGACCGGGGCACCGGTGCCCTTGTCGCGACCGAAGACGTCCTCCTGCTCCCGCAGCGACGCACGGTCCCAGGTCTCGATGTTCATCCGGATGCGCCGGGCGACCAGATAGGAGCCGCCGGACATCCAGGCCGACTTGGCGTCGGTGTCGGCATCCTGCACCCACACGTGCTTGTTCAGGCGATCGGTCTCGGTGCCCGCGATGTTGTCGGTGCCGTCCTTGAAGCCCATCAGATTGCGCGGCGTCTGCGCGTCCGGCGTCGTCGAGGACGTCTTGCCGAAGCCGAGCTGCGACCAGCGGATGGCGACCTTGCCGAAGCCGATCCGGGCCAGGTTGCGGATGGCGTGCACCGCGACCTGCGGGTCGTCGGCGCACGCCTGGATGCACAGGTCACCGCCGCTGCGGGTCTTCTCCAGGTTGTCGCCCGCGAACCTCGGCAGGTCGACGAGGGCCTCGGGCCGCCGGTCCGCGATCTGGAACGCCTTGCCGTGCCGGTCGAAGAGCGAGGGCCCGAACCCGATGGTCAGCGTGAGGCGTGACGGCTTGAGGCCGAGCGCCTCACCGGTGTCGTCCGGCGGCGCCTCGGGCAGCCCGCCGTACGCGCCGTCACCGACGGTGTGCGCCTGCGTCATCCGGGCGGCGGCCTTCGTCCAGTCCTTGAGGAGCTGGACGAACGCGTCGCGGTCGTCGGTCGTCACGTCGAACGCCGCGAAGTGCAGCCGGTCCTGGACGGCCGTGGCGATGCCCGCCTGGTGCGCGCCGTGGAAGGCGACGGCGCCACCCATCTCGGCGGCGGTCTTCATCATGTCGTCGCCGTCGTCGCCGCCGGAACGGGTCAGGGCGACGGCGCCACCCGCGGCCGCGGCCCCGAGCGCCAGCCCGGCTCCGCCGACGGCCAGCAGCGCCCGACGGGACGGGGCGGCGGAAGCAGGGGGTTCGCTCCTCGAAGCAGGGGATTCGGTCTTCGGCGCGTCCTGCGACATGGTGGTCTCCTCCGTGTCCTTACGACTCACTGGCTTCACTCGTCGCCTACTTCACGACCGCGGCGGCCAGCTTCGACAGCGGCTCCGCGAGAGCGTTGACGGCGTCGGACAGCTCCTTGCGCTGCTGCTTGCCGACCTTGTCGTAGGAGATGAAGTCGTAACCGCCCTTGTCCTGGCGGTACTTGTCGAGCAGCGTGTCCAGGGCGGCGAACTGCTTGTCGAGCTCCTTGGCGAGGGCCGGGTCGTTCTTGGCGGCGACCGGCTTGAGCAGGTCGTACGCCTTCTCCGCGCCCTCCACGTTGGCCTTGAAGTCGACCAGGTCGGTGTGCGAGTAGCGCTCCTCCTCGCCGGTGACCTTGCCGGTGGCGACCTCGTCGAGCAGTTCCTTGGCGCCGTTGGCCATCGAGGTGGGCGTGATGACCGCCTTGCCGACCCGCTGCTGCCAGTTCCTGAGGTCCTTGTCGAGCTGCGTGGCCAGCGCCTTCTCGTCCGCGCCGATCTTCTTGTCCTGCCACAGCGCCTTCTCCAGGCGGTGCCAGCCGGTCCACTTCTGGCCCTGTTCGAGGCCGTCGGCGCGGGTGTCGGTCTTCGGGTCGATGTTCCCGAACGACTCGGCGATCGGCTCGGTGCGCTCCCAGCCGATGCGCGAGGGCGCGTACGCCTTCTTCGCGCCCGCCAGGTCGCCCTTGCGGATCGCGTCGGTGAACGTCTTCACCTTCGGCAGCGTCTGGTCGGCCTGCTCCTGCGCGTAGGTGCGGTAGTCGGCGACGGCCTTGTCCAGGCGCGGGTCGCGCTCGGCGACGGTGCCGCCGGTGGCCGTCACGTCCTGGCGGTGGCCCTTGCCCTTCATGCCGGGGACGCAGGCGATGCGGTAGGAGCCGCTCTTCACCTCGGCGGTCAGGCTCGACTTGGTACCCGGGCCGATGTTCTCGCGCTCGGAGACGATGCGGTCGTCGGGGAAGAGCAGTTCGACCTCGGTGACCCGGGAGCCCTTGTTCTCGATGGCGAGCTGGACGTGCCCGGCGGGAAACTTCGTCGTGGACACCTTGCACGCGTCGTCGGTCGCGGTCACCTTGACGGCGCCGGAGCCGTCGGCCTCGGCGTCGCTCTTCTGGGTGCAGCCCGTGACGGCGGTCAGCGCCGTGACCGTGGCGACGGCGGTGGCGGCGGAGAGGCGGACGGCTCGCATGCGGGCTCCCGGTAGGTACACAGCTTTATTTAGGCGAACCTAACTTATATGAGGCTTGCCTAAGTACTGCCCACTGGGGTCGTGATTCACCTCTCATCCGAGTCCGCACCGGCGGCGGGGCCGCGGCGGTGCGTGGTTCACTGCCCCGGTGAACGACGTCACCGAGACCGAGACCGAGGTCGGGACCGAGACCGAGGTCGGGACCGAGGCCGGGGCGAGGACCTGGGCCGGGACCGGCGTACTGGCCGAGTACGACGTGCTGGCCGTCTTCTGTGGCCCCGACGGCCGGTACGGCAACGAGCTCGGGGTCGTCCGCGACGGCTCGCGCATGCCGGACCGGACCGACCGTCAGGCCTTCGCGGGCAGACTCGGCTTCAGCGAGACCGTGTTCGTCGACGATCCCGAGCGCGGTGCGATCGACATCTACACGCCGACCCTGCGCCTCCCGTTCGCCGGGCATCCCTGCGTCGGCACGGCCTGGCTGCTCGACGTGCCCGAACTCGTCGTGCCCGCGGGCGTCGTCGGGGCCCGGCTCGACGGCGAGTTCAGCTGGATCGAGGCGCGCCCCGAGTGGGCGCCGCCGCGCACCCTGCGGCAGTACGGGTCCGCCGCCGAGGTGGACGCGCTGGCGGTACCCGCCCCGGGGGAGTGGATCTACGCGTGGGCGTGGGAGGACGAGGCGGCGGGCCGGGTGCGGGCCCGCGGCTTCCCCGGCCGCGACGACGGCATCGTGGAGGACGAGGCGACCGGGGCGGCGGCGCTGCTCCTGACGCACGAGCTGGGCCGCGCCCTCAACGTCCGCCAGGGGCGCGGCTCGCAGCTCCTGACGGCCCCGCAGCCGGACGGGCTGATCGAGGTCGGCGGCCGGGTGCGGCTCGGCCGATCAGCGTCTACGCGGCCGGCCGGAACTCCTCGCCCAGCGCCCTGAACACATCGGTGTTCAGGGCGAAGGCCCGCTTGCACTCCGCCACGACGCGCTGCTTCTCCAGCTCGTCGACGCCGATCCCGTCGAGCAGCTCGCGGTAACTCCGCTTGAACGCCGCCGGGTTGCCCACGCCCTCGAAGACGTAGAACCGCACCCCGTCGCCCTTGCGCGCGAACCCCCACGTCCGCTCCGCCTTGTCGCGGATGATCTGGCCGCCGGACAGGTCGCCCAGGTAACGGGTGTAGTGGTGCGCCACATAGCCGCCCGGCCAGGACGCCGCGCAGTGCGCGACCCGGTCCGCGTACACCCGCGTCGCGGGCAGCGCCGACACCGTCTCCCGCCAGTCCGCGCCCCGCAGATGCGCGAGGTCGCGCTCCAGCTCGGGCACGCGCAGCAGCTCCGGCCGGATGAAGGGCCCGGCGACCGGGTCGTCGGCGAGTCGCTCCGCCGCGTCCTCCAGCGCCCGGTACACGAACCACAGCTGCTCGGTGTAGCGGGCGTACGCGTCCACGCCCAGCGCGCCGCCCAGCAGGTCGCTCATGAACGTCGAGGTCTCGGCCTCGGTGTGCTGTGCGTGCGACGCGGTGCGGATGAGCGTGGAGAACGGGGTGTCCATGGGGAAAGGACCTCTCTTGGTTTCCCGTCTTGGTTTTCCGACGGTCTGTCGGTAAAAGAGCTTACCCGTTTCCCGACAGGTTGTCGGCAAAAACTTCCGCACACGGGACGCGGAGCACGGACGCGGAGCACGGACGCGGAGCACCGAACAGCGCGAAGCCCGCCCCTCGAAGGAAGGAGGGACGGGCTTCGCGTACGCCGGGGGAGGGGAGGGGAGGGGAGGGGTCAGGGCAGCGTCAGGATCTCCGCGCCGCTGTCGGTGACGACGAGCGTGTGCTCGAACTGCGCCGTCCGCTTACGGTCCTTGGTCACGACGGTCCATCCGTCGTCCCACATGTCGTATTCATACGTGCCGAGGGTCAGCATCGGCTCGATCGTGAACGTCATGCCGGGCTGCATCACGGTCGTCGCGTGCGGCGAGTCGTAGTGCGGGACGATCAGGCCGCTGTGGAACGACGTGTTGATGCCGTGCCCGGTGAAGTCCCGTACGACCCCGTACCCGAAGCGCTTGGCGTACGACTCGATGACCCGGCCGATGATGTTGATCTGGCGGCCCGGCTTCACGGCCTTGATGGCGCGGGCGAGGGACTCGCGGGTCCGCTCGACGAGCAGCTTCGACTCCTCGTCGACCTCGCCGACGAGGTACGTGGCGTTGTTGTCGCCGTGCACGCCGCCGATGTACGCCGTCACGTCGAGGTTGATGATGTCGCCGTCGCGCAGCACCGTGGAGTCCGGGATGCCGTGGCAGATGACCTCGTTGACGCTCGTGCACAGCGATTTCGGGAAGCCGCGGTAGCCGAGCGTGGACGGGTAGGCGCCGTGGTCGCACATGTACGCGTGGGCGATCCGGTCCAGCTCGTCCGTCGTGACACCCGGCGCGATGGCCTTCGCGGCCTCGGCCATGGCCTGCGCCGCGATCCGTCCGGCGATCCGCATCGCCTCGATCGTCTCCGGGGTCTGCACCTCGGGTCCCTTGTACGGGGTCGGCGCGGGCTTGCCGACGTACTCGGGGCGCCGGATGGCACCGGGAACGGAACGGGTGGGGGAGATCTCCCCCGGCACGAGCAGTGACTGCGACTGGGCGGACATGCCAGCGAGTGTAACGAGCGCCGGTGGGGGAGCATGGCCCTGACGACCTCAGGAGAGGAGCGGGCCGTGGCCCTGTTCAAGAAGCGGACCGTAGGCAAGCCCGGCGAGTGGTTCTACTGCCTGAAGCACCACAAGGCCGAGGAGGGCCCCGAGTGCCCCTCCAAGGACCGGTTCGGTCCGTACGCGTCCCGCGCGGAGGCGGAACACGCGATGGAGACCGCGCGCGAACGGAACCTCGAATGGGAGAACGACCCGCGCTGGAACGACGACACGTCGGGGCGCGGCCAGGACGGCGACCAGGCGCCGTAGTGGCCGGGCGTCCTCGTCGGCCGCGGGTCAGTCGTGGCCGCGCGCGGTTCCCGGGGATCGCCCTCCCTCCGTGATCGACCACCTCCTCGGCGGCGGCGCCGTCAGCCGGTCCGCCCGCCGGGGCGGCTGGTCCCGGACGGCTGGTCCCGGGGGGCGGCGCCGCCCCGCCTCCCCCCGGGCGGAGACGGGCGGCGCCGCATACGCCCCGGCTGCGGCCGTAGTGACCGGGTGCCGCGCCTTGCCCCGGCGACGCTCTCCGCGCCACGCCGCGTGCGGCGTCGGCGCCGGCTCGGGCGTGCCCGACCAGGTGGACTCGGCCACCGGGTCCCGGCGAGTTCGCCCGAACTCCGCCCGAACTCCGCCTGAACGGGGCCGACTAAAGTCACCGCATGACCTCTACTGAAAGCACCCAGCAGGCCCCCGCGAAGGCCCCGGCGAAGGACCCCTGGGACCTCCCGGACGTGTCCGGTCTCGTGGTCGGCGTGCTCGGCGGCACCGGCCCCCAGGGCAAGGGCCTCGCCTACCGGTTCGCCCGCGCGGGCCAGAAGGTGATCATCGGCTCCCGCGCCGCCGAGCGCGCTCAGGCGGCGGCGGACGAACTCGGCCTGGGCATCGAGGGCGCCGACAACGCCGAGTGCGCGCGGCGCAGCGACATCGTGATCGTGGCCGTGCCCTGGGAGGGGCACGGGGCGACGCTGGACGCCCTGCGCGACGAGCTGTCCGGCAAACTGGTCGTCGACTGCGTCAACCCGCTCGGCTTCGACAAGAAGGGCGCGTACGCGCTCAAGCCCGAGGAGGGCAGCGCCGCGCAGCAGGCCGCGGCCCTGCTCCCGGACGCGCGTGTCACCGCCGCCTTCCACCACCTGTCCGCCGTGCTGCTCGCCGATCCGGAGATCGACGAGATCGACACGGACGTGATGGTGCTCGGCGAGAGCCGCGCGGACACGGACATCGTGCAGGCGCTCGCCGCCCGCATCCCCGGCATGCGGGGCGTCTTCGCGGGTCGGCTCAGGAACGCCCACCAGGTCGAGTCGCTGGTCGCGAACCTGATCTCGGTGAACCGCCGCTACAAGGCCCACGCGGGCCTGCGGATCACGGACGTGTGACGGGCGGGCGCGTACGTACGACCGGCCCATGACGACGTCCGGGGTCCGTTCGGGGCCCGGCGGGGGCATGGGGGACACTGGTCGGCGAACACCGGCGTATCACCGCCGCACCGCCGTGCCGTATTGGAGCCGCCCCCCATGCCCCGCATCGCTCTCTTCGCCCTCGTCCTGTGCGTCCTGGCCGTCGTGGCGGCGGTGGTCTCCTTCGTACAGGGCAGTTTCCTGGGGATCGTGTGGGTGCTGATCGCGGGCGTCACGTCGAACATGACCTGGTTCTACGCGCGCAAGGCGAAGTCCGAGAAGGCGGCGCACAGGCCCGCCTAGCCCGGCGAAGCCGCCCCAGACCCGCGGCGCCAGACCTGCGGCGCCAGACCTGCGGCGCCAGACCTCCCCGTCAGACCTCCCCGTCAGACCTGCGGCGTGCCCTGCCAGAACCGGTAGAACTGCTGCCCCCAGTACGTGTCCCAGTCGCTGACGCCCAGATCGCGCAGCACCGCGTGGACCAGGTCGAAGAACCACTGGTTGACCGACGGGATCCACAGGAACGCGAAGACGGCGAGCAGCCCGAACGGCGCGAACGGCTCCACCTGGCGGCGGACACCGTGCGACAGCCAGGGTTCGATCACCCCGTACCCGTCGAGCCCCGGCACCGGCAGGAAGTTCAGGATCGCCGCCGACACCTGCAACAGCGCGAGGAATCCGAGCGCGAAGCGGAACACGGCGGGCACCCCGTCGAGCGCGTGCAGCCAGAACGGGGCCGTGCACACGATCGCGAACAGCACGTTCGTCAGCGGTCCCGCCGCCGAGATCAGGCTGTGCCTCCAGCGGCCCCGGATCCGGTTCCGCTCGATGAAGACGGCGCCGCCGGGCAGACCGATCCCGCCCATGATCACGAAAAGGACCGGGAGCACGATGCTGAGCATCGCGTGCGTGTACGCGAGCGGGTTCAGGGTCAGATAGCCCTTCGCGCCGATCGAGATGTCGCCGCTGTGCAGGGCGGTGCGCGCGTGCGCGTACTCGTGCAGACAGAGCGAGACGATCCACGCGCCCGTCACGAACAGGAAGACGGCGAGGCCGGGCTGCGAGGCGAAGCCCGCCCACACCGCCCAGCCGGACACGGCCGTGACCGCGGCGATGCCGAGGAAGACGGGGCTGATCCTGTTGTGGCCGCCGCCGGTGCGACCGCGACGGGACGGGGCGGTGATCATGGACGGGGCTCCTGGGGTGACGGGGGTGAGGGACGGGGACAGCGCCACTGAACGTACCCGCCGTAGCGGGAAACGTGTCGGGCGAGGGGCGAGTTCCTCGCGCCGCCGCCCGCTCTCCCGACCCCTCGGGGACAATGGGCCCGTGCGCTACCGCATCCTCGGCATCACCCAGGCACTCCACGACGACGGCACGGCCGTTCCCGTCGGCGGGGCGAGGCTGCGCGCCCTGCTGACCGTCCTCGCGCTGCGGCCGGGACGCGCCGTGCCGGGCGCGGTCCTGGCCGACGAGATCTGGGGCGCGGACGGGCGGCCCGCCGACGTGCCGGGCGCGTTGCAGGCCCTCGTCGGCCGGCTACGCCGGACGCTGGGCGCGGGAGCGGTCGTGTCGGTCGACTCCGCGTACCGGCTCACGGCCACGGCCGACGACGTCGACCTCTTCCGGTTCGACCGGCTCGCCTCCGACGGTGTCCGGGCGCTCGACGACGGCGATCCGGGCAAGGCGCTCGCCCTGCTCGACGAGGCGCTCGCCCTGTGGCGGGGCCCCGCCCTCGCCGACCTGCCCGACCGTACCGCCGAAGCGGCCCGCTGGGACGCCCGCCACCTCGACGCCCGCCGCGCCCGCCTCGCCGCCGAGGTGGCGCTCGGCCGGGCGGAGGCGGTGCTGCCCGAACTGACGTCCCTGTGCGACGCGCACCCGCTGGACGAACCGCTCCAGGCGCTCCGGCTGCGCGCCCTGCGCGACGCGGGCCGCGCCGCGGAGGCCCTGGCGGCGTACGACCGGATACGCACGACCCTGTCCGACGCCCTCGGCACGGACCCGAGCCCGGAACTACGCTCCCTGCACGCTCAGTTGCTGGCCCCGTCCGACGACCTGACAGGCGCGCGCAGCCGCGCCGCCGCCTCGAACGGCCCGCTGCCCGGCGCGGCGGTGCCGCCGAGGCACACCCCGGCGCGGCCGCCCACACCGGACGCCCCGAACCCCGTCACCCCCACACCCACCGCTTCAACATCTGCGGCCTTCGCGCCTGCGCCCCCCGATCGCGGCGCTTCCGTGCCTGCCGCCCCCGTGCCTGGCGCTTCCGTGCCTGCCACTCCCGTGCCTGGCGCCTCCGCGCCTGCCGCCCCCACGCCTGGCGCTTCCGTGCCTGCCACCCCCGGCCCCGTCGCCGCCCCAGCCACCCCGCCCCCCGGCAACCTCCGTGCCCGCCTCACCTCCTTCGTGGGGCGCGGTGCCGATCTGGAGGCCATTCGGGGCGAGCTCAGGCGTGCCCGTCTGGTCACCCTTCTGGGGCCGGGGGGTGCGGGCAAGACGCGGCTCTCCCAGGAAGCCGCCGAAGGGCTCGCCCGGAGCGGCGACGGTGCCGCGCCGGACGGCGTCTGGCTCGCCGAGCTCGCGCCGGTCACCGACCCGGACGCCGTCCCCGAGGCCGTCCTCGGCGCGCTCGGGGCCCGCGAGACCGTGCTGCGCGGCGCGGGCGCGGAGGAACTGCGGGTGGCGGGCGAACGGCACGGCGACGACCCCCTCGTACGCCTCGTCGAGCACTGCGCGGGCCGCCGCCTCCTGCTCGTCCTCGACAACTGCGAGCACGTCGTCACCGCGGCGGCCGCCCTCGCCGAGCACCTGCTCGCCCACTGCCCCGGCGTCACCGTCCTCGCCACCAGCCGCGAACCCCTCGGCGTACCCGGCGAGTCCCTCCACCCCGTGGAGCCGCTGCCCGAGCCGTACGCCCTGCGGCTGTTCGGCGAGCGCGGCGCCGCCGTACGCCCCGGATTCGACCCGGCCCAGGACGAGCCCACGGCCGCCGCCGTCGCCGAGATCTGCCGCCGCCTCGACGGGCTCCCGCTCGCCATCGAGCTGGCCGCCGCCCGGCTGCGGATGCTCACCCCGCGCCAGATCGCCGACCGCCTCGACGACCGGTTCCGCCTCCTCACCTCCGGAGCCCGCACCGCCCTGCCCCGCCAGCAGACGCTCCGCGCGGTGGTCGACTGGTCCTGGGACCTGCTCGACGACGCCGAACGCGCCGTCCTCGCCCGCCTCTCCGTCTTCAGCGGGGGCTGCGACCTCGCCGCCGCCGAAGCCGTCTGCGGCCCCCACACCCTCGAAGCCCTCGGCTCCCTCGTCGACAAGTCGCTCGTCGTCGCCGCGCCGGACGACAGCGACCGCCCCGGCCGCCCCGGCGAGATGCGCTACCGCCTCCTGGAGACCGTCGCCGAGTACGCCGCCGACCGCCTCACCGAGGCCGGCGACCGCACCGCCGCCGAGCGCGCCCACCTCACGTACTACCGCGAACTCGTCCGCACCACGGACCCGTTGCTGCGCGGCGCCGGGCAACGCGCCGCCATCGCCCGCATCGAGCGCGACTACGAGAACGTACGCAGCGCCCTGCGCCGAGCCGTCGCCGACCGGGACGAGCAGGAGGCGCTCTGCCTGGTCCTGTCGCTCTCCTGGTTCTGGCAGATGCGGGGCCTGCGCACCGACGCGCGGAACTGGTCGCGGGAGGCCGGGGCGCTCGGCCCCGACCCGTTCGCGGGCCCCGTACGCCCCGCCCCACCGCTGCACACCAGTTGCACCGAGAACCCGCCGCCGCTCACCGGCGACCTCCTCGACGAGGCCCGCCGCGAGGCCCACCTCACCCGGCTCGCCTACATGGACATGGAAGTGGACATGTGGCAGAGCGAGGAGGGCCAGGCCCGTCTGCGCGCCATCACCGAGACCTACCATCCCGGTCTGCCCCAGGCATGCCGGCCGCCCGGCAGCCTCTGGTACTACGCGGTCATGATGTCCGGCGACACGGGCCGGCTGAGCGAGCTCACCGACGAAGCGGTGCGCACCTGCCGCGCCCTCGGCTACGAGTGGGAGCTCGCGCTCACGCTGCACCTGCGCGCCAACGTCCTCGCCAACACCGCCGTGTCCGCCGATGCCGGGCTCGCGTACGCCGACGAGTCGATCGCCCTGTTCTCCCGGCTCGGCGACGAGTGGGGCGTCGCCGAGGCGTTGTCCGCGCGCGGAGAGTGCCACGAGCGGCTGGGCCGGTACGCGGCGGCGGGCGACGACTACACCCGCGCCAAGGAGGCCGCCGAGAGTCTGGGCGCCCACGCCCAAGCCGCCATCCTCAAGGTCCGGCTCGCCCAGGTGGCCATCGAGGAGGGGCACGCCGAGCGCGGCGAGCGCATGCTGTGGGAGGTCCTCGACCCGGAGCACCGGCACACCCACGAGGCCCATCCGGCCGCCCGGATGTTCCTCCTGACCCACCTCGCGCTCAGCGGCCGCACCGCCGAGGCCCGAGAACAACTCGACCTCATGCGCAGCGAGTCCAAGGCCATGGAGTTCGTCTTCTTCCGCGGAATGAGCGCCGGGTTCGAGGCGCTGATCGACGTGCTCGACGGACGCGCCGAGGCCGCTCTGCGCAACGCGAGGGCCGCGCTGGAACTGGCCCTCGACAGGCTGGCCCTGGTGATCGTCCCGCACCTGGCCTCGCTGCACCTGCTGACCGCGGCCCGCGCGCTCGTCCTGCGTGCCGGGGACGGTGACGCCGCCCTCGCGGCGCGGCTCGTCGCCGCGGCCGACGCGGCGCTGCCGCCCATGCACGTGCCGGCCCGCATGGAGCGCGAGTGGCGTGCCGGAGCCGAGGCACGGGCGCGGGCGGTGCTGGGCGACGCCGCGTACGAGAGCGCGTACGCCGAGGGCGGTGGCCTCACCGCGGAGGAGGCCACCGCCCTGCTGTGACGCGTACCGAATCGACAGGCGGTACGTCGGACAGGCAGACCGTAGGTCGGCTCGTTCAGCTCTTCTTCGTGAACTTGCGGATCGCGACCGGCGCCATGACCAGCGTCAGTCCCGCCGTCCAGGCGAGCGTCACCGTCAGGCCGTGGGCGATCGGGTGGCCGCCGCCGAGCATCAGACCGCGCGCCGCGTCCGCGAGCCCGGACATCGGGTTGTACGTGGTGAAGCTCTGCAGCCAGCCGGGCATCGAGCCGGTCGGCGCGAAGATCGACGAGCCGAACTGCAGCGGCATCATCACCAGGAAGCCCATCGCCTGCACGGACTGGGCGCTCTTCATGGTCACACCGAGCACCAGGAAGATCCACATGACGGCCGAGCCGAACAGCGCCGACAGGCCGACGGCGGCGAACAGGCCGCCCCAGTGGCCGTTGATGTCGAAGCCGACGAGGACCGCCACGACCATCACGACCGAGGTGGCGACCAGCAGGCGCAGCAGCTCCACCGAGACCTTCGCGATCAGGACCGACGCGCGGCCGATGGGCAGGGACCGGAAACGGTCCATGATGCCCTTGTGGAAGTCCTCGTTGAAGCCGGTGCCGACGGCCTGCGCGATGTTCATGCTCATCATCGCGACCATGCCGGGGATCACGTACTGGACGTAGGCGTCCTGGCCGCCGCCGAGGGCCTGGCCGATCGAGCCGCCGAAGACGTAGACGAACAGCAGCGTGAAGACGACGGGCATCAAGATCGCGTCGAACATCGACTCCGGGTCCTGCCTGATCCACAGCAGGTTGCGGCGGATGAGCGCGCCGGTGTGGCGCAGATGACCGCGCAGGCCGATCTTCGGGTCGGCGTCGACCCTGATGGTGGGGGCGGCGGGGGACAAGGTGGTGGCGCTCATACGGCGACCTCCTCGAGCTCGGGCCTGGCGTCCTGCGGAGTGGACGCCTTCTGGCCGGTGATGGAGAGGAACACCTCGTCCAGGCTGGGCAGTTCGGTGGCGATCGAGCCGATCGTGATGCCGCGCGCGGTGACCGCGCCGACGACGGCCGTGAGCTGCTCGTCGCTGAGGACCGGCACGAGGACCGTGCCGGACTCGGGGTCCGCCGTGGACGTGGCCAGGCCGGTCAGGCCCGACTCGTCCAGGGCGGCGGCCAGCGGGCGCAGCTCCCGCGGGTCGGCCGGGCGGACGCGCAGGGTGCGGCCGCCGACCTTCGCCTTCAGCTCCTCGATGCCGCCGCTGGCGATGACCTTGCCGCGGTCGATGACGGTCAGCTCGGAGGCCAGCTGCTCGGCCTCCTCCATGTACTGGGTGGTGAGCAGGACGGTCACGCCGTCTCGCACCATCGCCTCGACCTCGTTCCACACCTCGTTGCGGGTACGGGGGTCGAGGCCGGTCGTCGGCTCGTCCAGGTAGAGGACGTGCGGGCGGCCGATCATCGAGGCGGCCAGGTCGAGGCGGCGGCGCATGCCGCCGGAGTACGTGCGGGCGGGGCGGGTCGCCGCGTCGGTGAGCGAGAAACGCTCCAGGAGGGCGTCCGCGCGGGAGCGGGACTCCTTGCGGGACAGGTCGAGCAGGCGCCCGATCATGTACAGGTTCTCGCGGCCCGAGAGCTTCTCGTCGACCGAGGCGTACTGCCCGGTGAGGCCGATCACGCGGCGCAGCTGCCGCGGCTGGCGCACCGCGTCGTAGCCGGCCACGATCGCGGTGCCGGCGTCGGGGGTGATCAGGGTGGACAGGCAGCGGACGAGCGTGGTCTTGCCGGCGCCGTTGGGCCCGAGCACGCCGAGGACGGTGCCCTCGTGCACATCCAGGTCCACGCCGTCCAGGGCCTTGGTCGCACCGAAGTGCTTGACAAGGCCCCGCACGGACACGGCGACCTGGCGGTCGCTCGCGGAGGTGTTGTCGATTCGCGTCATGCCCACCAAGGTGTCAGCCGCCACCGACAACCCACCGACAGATCACCGACAGCCCACCTACGGATACCGACAGCCGCCGATATATCGCCGACAGGTCTCGCTGCGACGCGCGCCGGTCCGCCCCTACAGCACGCGGCCCGCCGACGGGGGAAGATCGGCGGGCCGCGGTCGTGCCGCTGTGGCTAGTGGACGGAGTGTTCCTCCAGAGGGAACGTTCCGCCGATCACGTCCTCGGCAAACGCCTGCGCCGCGTCGGACATGACCGACCGCAGGCTTGCGTACTGCTTCACGAAGCGCGGCATCTTGCCACCGGTCAGGCCCAGCGCGTCCGTCCACACCAGGACCTGCGCGTCCGTGTCGGGGCCCGCGCCGATCCCGACGGTCGGGATGTTCAGGACCCGGGTGACCTCCGCGGCGAGTTCGGCCGGAACGAGTTCCAGTACGACCGCGAACGCGCCCGCGTCCTGGACCGCCTTCGCGTCCCGCAGCAGCTGCGCCGCCGCTTCCTCGCCGCGGCCCTGTACCCGGTAGCCCTGGGTGTTGACGGACTGCGGGGTCAGGCCGATGTGGGCCATGACCGGGATGCCGGACTCGACGAGCAGCCGGATCTGGTCGTACGAGCGCTCGCCGCCCTCCAGCTTGACCGCGCCGACGCCCGCCTCCTTGACCAGGCGCATCGCCGAGCGCAGCGCCTGCGTGGGGCCCTCCTGGTAGGAGCCGAAGGGCAGGTCGCCGACGATCAGGGCGCGGCTGGTGCCGCGGACCACGGCCGCCGAGAGCATGGTGAGCTGGTCCAGGGTGACCGGGACGGTCGTCTCGTAGCCGAGGTGGCAGTTGCCCGCCGAGTCGCCGACGAGGAGGACGGGGATGCCGGCCTCGTCGAAGACCGACGCCGTCATCGCGTCGTAGGCGGTCAGCATGGGCCACTTCTCGCCGCGCTCCTTGGCGAGGCCGATGTCCCGCACGGTCAGGCGACGGCTCGTCTTTCCGCCGTACAGCGCCTTGGGGTTGCTGCTGCCGGACGGCTGCGGCGCGGACTCGTTCCGCGCAGCCGAAAGCTGCTGCGTCATCGCAACGCTCCTTCATGTCGTCTCGAGGCGCCCTCACGGCGTCCCCGGATCGCCTCCCATGGTGGCATCGCGTGCCGCCCGCGCGCCAGGGGACCCGGTCCCCGTGACGGTGCGCAACGGTCCGTGTCGCAGCGCGCGGAGTTCCGTGAAGCCCCGCAAAGCCTCGTAAAGGCTCGGTAACGCTTCGAGCGTTCGTTCAAATACGAGACGGTTCCGTATCGAAATGGGTTTAGGCTCGTACGCATGACCAATCCCGCCGTTCCGCAGGCCCCGCGCATACCCGAGGCCGTGCACCGCCGTCGGTGGGCGATCCTCGGTGTGCTCATGCTGAGCCTGCTGATCGTCGTCCTCGACAACTCGATCCTCAACGTCGCCATCAAGACCATCTCGACCCCGGCGCCGACCGGCATCGGGGCCACCCAGAGCGAACTCGAGTGGGCGATCAACGCCTACACGCTCGTCTTCGCCGGGCTCCTCTTCACCGCCGGGCTCCTCGGCGACCGTCTCGGCCGCAAGAAGGTGCTCCTCGGCGGGCTCGCCGTCTTCGGACTCGGATCCGCGATGGCCGCCGAGTCCGGCTCACCGGCCCAGCTCATCGCCTTCCGCGCGGTCATGGGGCTCGGCGCCGCCTTCGTCATGCCGGCCACGCTCGCCGTCCTCATGAACGTCTTCGAGCGCGAGGAGCAGCCCAAGGCCATCGGCATCTGGGCGGGCGGCGTCGGCCTGGCCATCGCCATCGGGCCGATCACCGGCGGACTGCTGCTCGACCACTTCTGGTGGGGCTCGGTCTTCCTGGTCAACGTGCCGATCGTGATCCTCGCCATCGTGCTGATGATCGTGCTCGTGCCCGACTCCAAGGATCCCAGGCCGGGCCGGATCGACCCCGTCGGCGTCCTGCTGTCCATCGTCGGTCTCGTCCTGCTCGTCTACGGGATCATCAAGGGCGGTGACAAGGGCGACTTCGCCAACGCCACCGTCCTGTCGACCATCGCCGCGGGCCTCGTCGTCCTCGTAGGCTTCGTCGTCTACGAGAAGCGCTGCGACCACCCGTCGATCGACATCGACTACTTCAAGAACAAGGTCTTCTCCGCCGCGATGGCCGCCATCGCGCTCGTCTTCTTCGCCCTCATGGGCATCACGTTCTTCTCCGTGTTCTACACGCAGAGCGTGCGCGGATACTCGCCGCTGCAGACCGGAGCCCTGATGCTGCCGCTCGCCGCCGCCCAGCTGATCTTCGCGCCGCGCGCCCGGCTCGTCGTCGCCAAGATCGGCGTACGCGCCACTACGACCGGTGGCCTCGTGCTCCTCGCCGGCATGCTCGCCGCGTTCAACATCCTCGACAAGACCACGCCCATCTGGATCCTCGAGGTCATGTTCTTCCTCATGGGTACCGGCATGGCGCACGTCATGACCCCGACCAGTGTGGTGATCATGCAGGCGCTGCCGCGCGAGAAGGCCGGTTCCGCCTCCGCGCTCAGCAACACCTTCCGCCAGGTCGGCGGCGCGCTGGGCATCGCCGTGCTCGGCTCCGTGCTCGCCACCGCCTACCGCGGCGGCATCGAGAGCAAGCTCGGCATGCTCCCGGCCGGGCTGCGCGAGACGGCGGGCTCGTCCATCGAGGCGACGCTGGGCGTCGCGCAGAAGCTCGGCCCCAAGGGGCAGGCGCTCGTCGGCCCGGCCAACGACGCCTTCCTGCACGCCATGCACGTCACCGCGCTGTGGGCGGCGGGTGTCGCGCTGCTCGGCGCCGTCGTCACCGCGGTGTTCCTGCCGGGCAAGGCGCCGGCCCGGCCGGCCCCCGACGGCGATGTGCAGGAGAAGGTCGGCGCGGGCAGGTAGCCCTGGCGGAAGGGGAAGCGGGGGAGAGGAGAACAGCCCTGGGAGAATCGCTCCGGAGACCGGAGACCGGAGACCGGAGACCGGAGACCGGGGGGCGGGAGACCGGGGGTCGTAGGAAAGGCGGAAATGGTGGAGACCCAAGAGGCGACGACCGCTCGACGGGCGCGGTACGGCGGTCGGGCCCAGGGCGTGCCGGAACGCGGCGCTCCGGCGCGGGGCAGGCCGCGCAGTGAGGCCGTGGAACAGGCCATCGTCGAAGGGGTCGTCCAGCTCATCGAGGACGGAGTGCCGCTCGCCGAGCTGTCCATCGAGCGCATCGCCCGCACCGCCGGAGTGGGCAAGGCCACCATCTACCGCCGCTGGAAAGGCCGGGAGGCGCTCTTCGTCGACGTCGTGGCCTCCATGGAGGTGCCGGACGCGGTGCTGCCCGGCACCTCCATGCGCGACGACCTGATCCGTCTCCTCGAACACATGCGCAGGCGCGGCCTCAACATGCGCTCATCGGCGCTGCTGCACAACGTGTTCGCGCAGATGAAGACCCTGCCCAAGCTGTGGGACGCCTACCACGAAGTGGTCGTCGAACCGCGCCGCCGCGTCATGTACGACGTGCTGCGGCGCGGCCTGGCCGACGGCGAACTCGCGCCCGGCACGGACGTCGAGCTCGCGGCCGACCTGTTCACCGGACCGATGCTGCTGCGCAGCGTCATGCGCCCCGACGGGCCGCTCGCCGAGGACCTCGCCGAACGCATCGTCGACGGCGTCCTGACCGGCCTGCGCACGCAAGCGCCGACAACTGCCTGACACCCCGCCGAATATGCGGGTTTCGTCACAGAGTCCGTCATGCCCCTGGCGTCCGGAACTTCGAACACCGATCCGCTCGTCCTCGTGGCCGTACGGATGTGATGGAGCACCGTCGCCGATCGCCTAGTGTTTTCCGGGCGGGGCGGCGGGACGGCAGGCAGTGAGGCGACGAGGGCATGGCGCAGGCGCACGGCGGTGGATACGGCGACGGAACGGTGCGGCACACCGGACCGGGGGCCAGAGTCCGGCGCTTCGGCGAGCGACTGCGCACCGACCGCGGCTACTGGCGGCGTGGCGTCGTCGTCGCCGTGCTGGCGGCGCTGCTCGCGCTCGTCATGCTGGTGCACGCCCACATCCCCAACACCATCGGCAATCTGGGCTCCTTGACCGAGACGTTCCTGCCCTGGCTCGGGCTGCTCGTCCCGGTGCTGCTGGTCCTCGCTCTCGTACGGAAGTCGGCGACCGCCGTGCTCGCGGTGCTGCTCCCGGCGATCGTCTGGTTCAACCTCTTCGGCGGGCTTCTGACGCACAAGCAGCACGGCGACGGCGACCTCACCGTCGCCACCCACAACGTCAACGCCGACAACCCGGACCCGACCGGCACCGCCAGGTCGGTCGCCGCCTCCGGCGCGCAGATCCTCGCCCTGGAGGAACTGGCCGCGCGTGACGTGCCCACGTACGAGAAGGCGCTCGCCGCGACGTACCCGTACCACAAGGTGGAGGGCACCGTCGGTATCTGGAGCCACTACCCGCTCTCCGGTACCGAGCCCGTCGACATCAAACTGGGCTGGGTCCGCGCGCTGCGCACCACCGTCACCACACCGCACGGCCGGGTCGCGGTGTACGTCGCGCACATGCCGTCCGTCCGCGTCAAGCTGCACTCGGGGTTCACCGCCAGCCAGCGCGACACCAGCGCGAACGCGCTCGGCCGCGCCATATCCCGTGAGAGGCTCGGCAAGGTGATCCTGCTCGGCGACCTCAACGGCACCATGAATGACCGGGCGTTGAAGGCCGTGACCTCCCAGATGCGCTCCACGCAGGGCGCCACCGGCACCGGCTTCGGCTTCAGCTGGCCCGCGTCGTTCCCGATGGCCCGCATCGACCAGATCATGGTCAAGGGGATCGAACCCAGGTCGTCGTGGACGCTGCCGAGGACCGGGAGCGACCATCTGCCCATCGCGGCCCGTCTGGAGCTGTGAGGCAGCGGTCCATGTCTTCGTAACCTCGCGGGACACTGGGTGCGGGACACTTTGTTCCGTGCGTAAACTTATGGACTCCGGCCCCCGGACTCCGCTCGTCCCCACCACCCCAGGAAGATGCTTCATGCCTCTCGCCCTGCTCGCCCTCGCGGTGGGCGCCTTCGGCATCGGCACCACCGAGGTAGTCATTCGCCTGTGGGTAAAAACTGCGGCCGCCCCCGTATTCCGGTGACGGCCGCAGCCTGTGGTCAGCGATCTTCAGCCGTGGGCGCCCTTCCCGTGGGCAGCCGCGGCAGGACCTGGCTTGGGTCTGCCCCGCGCCTGACCGGGGGGCGCGGAGGGCCTGCTGTGGCCGCCCTCTCTGCTCTGGCCGTGAGGGGCAGGTTTGGGCGAGCTGCCGCGGTTGCCCCCCTCGCCTTTCCGGCTGCCTCTGCCATGCGGGGCATGCTGGTCGCTGAGCCGGTGGGTCCTGGGGGGAGCGGTTCGGGCGGGATCGGGGCTGCCGGCCACCACGCTCGGGAACGGCGAGAGTGTGAAGGCTTCTGACGGGCTGACGCTCGGCAAGCTGTCAGGGGAGGGCGGCTGGGTGAGCGCGCCGGTGGTCGGGCTGCTGCTGGGCGTGGGCGAGGTCTGGTGCCGAGTGGGCCGGGTGTAGGGCGAGGCCAGGCCGGTGGGGGCGGAGGCGGGCGCCTCGCTGTCTTCGGCGCTCCAGGGCTGCATGGTGATCAGGGCGGCCGTGGCCGAGGTGACGGCGACGCCTGCCACCGCTGTGGTGGCCTGGGCGGTGTGGAGGCGCAGCGCCTGACGGACGATCGTGGTGACGGACGTCAGGGCTGCGGCGATGCCGCCGATGTGGAGCCCCAGGTGGCCTTTGCGCCGCACCGGCCGAGCCACCTCGGCCTGCGGCTCAGTGATCGGGGCGTAGCCATTTGCCACCGCCCTCTGTGGCAGGGGGTCGTCCCCGTGCCTGTCGTCATCCTCGTCTTGGGCGAGCAGCTGTCTCAGAAAATTCTCACGGGCACGCTGGGCGCGCATCTGCCTGTCGCACCGTGTGATCTGTCGCCTCAGCTCGGCGATTTCGCCGAGGAGGCGCCGCAAGAACAGACCCCCACAGATCATGATGCCGCCGAGCACGCTCGCGACGATGGCCAAAATCATGGCCGACTCCTGTCGCTCGTGCGTCGGTTCCCCATGCATAAATGCACGGGGAAGACGCATCGTGCGTCGGAAGTGACAGGGGGTCACTGCATATGCCAAGACCGTGACTTAACCGTGATGTGCGGTTCGGGCGATCGAACTAACCCGCATGGCGAGGGCGTTGAGGCCCCCGCATGCGGGCCCGCTGTGCCATGACCGCCTCGTAGTCGGCTGCCATCTCGCGCAGAACGGTCGCCCTGTCTTCGGGGTCCACGTCCTCCAGGGCTGCGTCGATCATGCGGCGTACGTGAGCGGGAGCCGATTGCAGCACCTCCGGCATGGCGGGCGCCCGCTGCGCGTCCTGGTGCTCCATCTCCCGCAGGATCGCGGCGGCCTCGCGATGGTGCTCCTCCAGTCGGTCGGAGGTGATCCCGACGGTGCGTGCCATGGCGGCCACCGTGGACGCCTTGCCGGGGACTCGCTTGCGCTTCTCGCCGCTTCCCCGGTAGCCGGCCTCGATCTGGCGCCAGCTGGATCCCGAGAAGCGGAACGGCATGTTCGCCGCCGCGGTTTCCGGGCTCCAGCCCTTGGCCTCGCGGGCGATGCGGATGAGTGTGCCGTAGCCCGGTGGGCTGAGGTCCTGGTTGTTCATCTGCTCCCCCTCGTGGGCGCTCGTACTTTCTCGAACTTTATTGAAGGGCGGCAGGCCGCGCGAGACCGTGCACGACTCCTTCACGGGTGACAGAAGATTTCAGGACTAGTCACTTGTGGCGAGTGATACAAAGTCGTACTGTCGTATGCATGAACGAAGACCCCGCGGAGTTCCGCCGTCGGCGGATAGAGGCTGGCTTGAGTCAAGCCGAACTCGCCAGGCGGGTCGGTCTCGGCAGGAGCCGCATCAACGACGTTGAGAAGGCTCGCCCCAGACGCGGACTCGCCCCCAGGCATCTGAAGGCGGTCGCCGAGATCTTCGGCTGTACCGTCCATGACCTCCTGGTGTCCAAGTCCGGCGACGAGCCCGGTGGCTCGGACTCCCGGAGCGTGGCCTGATGCGCGCCCGCATCGACGCCGTCTGCCCGTGGGTGTGCAACTGCGGCCATCGCAACCCGGTCTGGCGCGCCCAGTGCCGGGCCTGCGGTGCCGACAGGGAGTTCAAGGCAGGTGTCTCATGAGCAGAGAGGTCGTCCTGACCATCCAGCCTGGCGAGTCCGCTGACGACTTCATCAGCCGGATCGCCGACACCGCCCCCGAGCCGTCGCCCAGCGTCCTGGACCGCATCCGCACGCTGCTCGCCGTCGACGGGCCAGCCATCCCGCAGCAGACCGCCCCGTCGCGAGCGGTCCGCGCAGCCGCCTGAACGCACTGAGGGCCCGCCGGACGCACCCGACGAGCCCTCGGCCCACCCCACCCATCACCAGAACGAACCGAGGTGGACCCGATGCCCACCAGCATCGCACACACCAGCCCTGCGGCCCTGAGGCCGACGTTCGTCCCTCCTCTCGACGTCGCCCGCAGCACAGCCCGCCAGGTGCTCGACGAGGCGAACGCCCTCGACATGGACACCGCCAACTCCTTCGCCGTGGCACGCGAGTTCGGCGGCGTCTGCGAAGTCCTGCGGCAGGTCTTTGCCGCCCTCGACGCCGAGGAGGCGCGCCGTGCATGAACCGCTCACCGGCGACTACCTGAAGCGCACCCAGCAGGTCATCCTCGGCCTGCCCAACGGTCCTTGGAAGGTCGAGCCCAGCGAGCACGGCGAGCCGGACCGGGTCGGCCCGATCTCCTTCCTGGAGACCTGGTCCGATGACGAGCGCCTGCCCGTCATCGAGTTCATCGCCTTCGCCCGCGAGGCCCTGCCCGCCTACCTCGGCGAAGTCGCCCGCCAGCGCGACCGGATCCGGGCCCTGGAGCGCCGCGTGCGCCAGCTGGAGCAGGAACGGGTCCGCATCGGGCACTCCCGACCCGCCGTCGGCAACGAGCAGCAAGGACACCACGCATGAGCATCGACAGGCCCGCGCGGCGGGCGGACTACCGGCCCACCGCCGTCATCGACACCAGCGAACCTCTCACGGTGCTGCTGGAGCACTTCGCCAAGCAGTGGCCGCAGTACCAGCCCGTTGTCCACCGCAAGTCGGGCTACTACGGCGTCGTCCGCAACGACACCCCCGCGAACTTCCTGTACCGGTTCGACGGCAAGCCCGGCCGCATCTGCATCGCTCCCGGCGGCGAGACGTGGGTCTCTGTCGTGTGGGAGCCAGCTTCGACGTTCCCGGTGCGCGCCTGGGTGCCCGCCAGCCTCCTCAAGACCGTCCCCCGGAGGTACTGATGCGGTACGCGATCGTGAGCGCCGACGGCGAACTCACCCACCACGACGGCAACGTCGACTGGAACGAGGTCATCGGGCCGGAGGGCAAGGTGCGCGTCAGCCTGCCCGGCCTGGCCGTGACCGGATGGGTCAACGACGTGGGCCTGCTGCGCCCGCGCCGGTACCCGCGCAACATCGTCGGCTCGTGCGTGGTCGCCGCGCTCGGCGCCAACGTGCAGCCGTACGCCGGACCGGTCGTGTTCACCGGCTGGAACCCGGCCAACACGCCGCGCGGCCTGCTGGAGATCGAGTCGCTGCCCCAGCCCGTCGAGACCCTCGACACCGTGCACGGCGACGTCCTCAAGGCCCTCGCCGGTCAGACGCCACGCGACATGTCGCTGTCGTGGGCCGAGCAGATACGCGAGATCGCCGAGCACGCCCGCACCGCGCCCACCCCCGGCATCACGATCCGGCCGGTGAGGCTGGCATGACCGAGACCACCCGCTCGACATCAACGTCACCCGCCGGGCCCCGAGTGCCCGCTGCGGGATCGAAGGCCGGAGAGGAGCCGTCCTCTGCTCCGGCTCCCGTGACCCGGCCTGTGTCGAGCGGGTCCCAGACCGCGCGTCCGGCGTCAACGCCGTCCACCGCCGCCGACCTGTCCCCGGCCGCCGTGGAAGCCAAGGCGGGAGAGGGGCCGACCGAAGCTGCCCCGCAGACCCCGCCTGCGCCGGACGCGCCCCCCACCACCCGTCCGGCGTTTGCGTCGTCCGCCGCCGAAAGGACCGGCGCAGCGGAAGCGAAGGCGGAGGAGGAGCGACTTCCGCGCGCTGCTTGCGCTCCGGAGATCCCGCCTGCGCCGGACGGGTCCAAGAGCGCCGGTCCGGAGGCGCGTTGGCTCGCTTCCGGCCCGGCCGCCGCACCGCAGGTCATGACCCTGTCCCACGGGGCGGCATCCATCACCCAGCACCGCCCTGCCCTGGAGTCCCGATGAACACCCCCGAGCTGAAAACCCGCCAGCCCAGCGGAAAACCGTCCTGGCCGATCATCCTCCTCGCCGGTTGCGAGAAGGCTGGGAAGACGTGGTCCGCCGCCGAACTGAGCGCCAGCGACCTGGTGGACCGAACATTCTGGCTGGAGGTCGGCGAGGGCTCGGCGGACCTGTACGGGGCGCTGCCCGGCGCCCGCTACGAGATCGTCGAGCACGACGGCTCGTTCAACAACCTCGGTCTCATGACCCGGCTGGCTACCGAGCAGCCCTTCGACGACCAGCCCCATGCCCTGGTCGTCGACTCGATGACCGCCGTGTGGGACATGCTCGCCGACGAGCAGCAGCTCATCGCCAACCAGCGCGCGGTCCGGAAAGGCCGCGGCGGCTCCGGCGACGCCACGATCACGATGGATCAGTGGAACGCCGCGAAGAAGCGGTGGGGTCGCCTGCTGGACGTACTGCGCCAGCACAACGGCCCGGTCATCCTCATCGCCCGTCTCGAACAGGTCGCCGTCGTCGGCCCCGACGGCAAGCCCACCACGGACAAGACGTGGAAGATCCGCGCCGAGAAGAACCTGCCGTTCGAGGTCGACGCGATCGTGGAGATGCCGCGCCCACGCGAGGCGTACCTGACGGGCGTCCGCTCAGTCCGTCTCCAGGTCCCGCCCGGCGCCCACGTGCCCTACCCGGACTTCACCATCGAGGGCCTTCTACGGGACATGGGCTTCGGCGAACTGGAGACCTCGCCGCGCGCGTACGCGACCACGGACGCGGAGACGTACGCGGCGTCGATCGCCGGACCTGAGCACGAGCAGCTGCGCCGCGACGTCCAGACGTCCGAGCGGCCCGCGCAGCGGACCCGGCCGAAGCAGCCACAGACCGACGAGTGGACGACCACAGCCCCAGCCGCCGACGCGCAGGACGGAGCACAGCAGTCGTGACTGCTCCCCGTGTCCTCGGACTGGACCTGTCGATGACCGCCACAGGTGTCTGCCTCCCCGACGGCAGTACCCGCACGATCAAGACGAACGCGAAGGACGGCGACCGGCGCCTTCAGCACATCGTCGACCAGGTGGGCATCGCCCTCGACGACGGCGCCCATGGCCGGGACGCCTGCGACCTCGTCGTCATGGAAGAGGCACCGCCGGGCCTGAAGGGACCGGCCATCAAGGCCATCCACATGGTGCACGGCGCGATCCGCCTGCGGCTCGTCGACTTCAAGACGCCGTACGCCGTGGTCAACCCGACGGTACTCAAGGCGTACGCCACCGGTAGCACGTCGGCCGACAAGACCGCGATGGCCATGGCCGCCTTCAAGCGCACCGGCCGCGAGTTCGCCGACGACAACCAGTGCGACGCCGCGTGGCTGCGCTGGGCCGGACTCGACTGGCTTGGCCATCCCGAGTTCTCCCTGCCCGCCGCCCAGCGCGACCGGCTCACCAAGGCCAACTGGCCCGTCCCGAAAGGCAACCCCGCGTGACTCAGCTGAAGTTCGACGCCAAGGTCAGCGCGTCGGCCCAAGAGGCGCTGGAACCGCACGTGCGGCCCCTGTACGACCAGCCCGGCGGCCGTCGCATGGCCATCATCGAGTTCGCCGCGATCGAGCGCACCGAGCCCGCGCCCGGCACCGAGAAGGAGCCGAGCGTCAAGGTCCGCATCGTCGGCCTCGAACTGCCCAACCGCGAGCAGGAGGGCGCCGTCCGCGAGGCGCAGCGCTTCCTCCACCTCCAACGCACTGCGCGCGGGACCTTCGACGACGACGGCCAGCTCGAACTCTCCGAGTCCACGCTGCGCCTGACTGGCGGAATGCTCGCCTACCTGGAGACCGCCCGCCTGCGCGCCGGTCTCGCCCACTGGCGCGAGTACGCGCAGCGCCTGGTCCACGGCCCCGACCTGACCGTCACCGAGGTCCGGCACGAGATGCAGGCCCTGGCCGAAGGGCTGACCGCACTGCTGAACACCGCCAGCGACCACAGCGACGACGACTGAGCCGGAGGCATCCATGACCAGCGTGAACATTGCGGGCCTGGACCGGGCCGCCGTACTGGCCGCGCTCTACAACGCGTCCAAGCCGCAGGGACTCGGGTTCCTGGACCCCCGCTCGATCGCACCGATGACGGCGCAGCGCGCGGCGGAAGTCCTCGCCGAGGCAGGCCAGGACCCGTACTTCGATTACCTGCAAGGCCGCGTGATGAAGATCCGCCTGAGCGACGAACTGGACCCGCGGCTGTACGACCGCGACAACGGCGACGGCGCCTGCGCGGCCGCTATCGACGGCCTGCGTAACGCCGCCAGCTGACCGCATCCCCGCACTGCTCCCGCCAGCTCCGGAGAGGAGGTGACCCCCATGCCCCAACGCGTCCGTGTGCCGCTACGCGTGATCGTCGGCTTCTACAGCGACGCCACCGTGTCCGTGTACACGAAGGTCGCCGCCCTGGAGCGGCGCAAGACCGGCTGCGAGGCCGGGGTCGCCTACCTCGCCGCGCTGCTCGGCATATCCCGGTCGACCGTCGAACGGGCCCTGACCGAGCTGATGCGCCCCGCGCCGGACGACGACATCGCCGAGGTCACCAGCTACCGGCGCACCCTGCCCGGCGGCACCGGAACAACCGCCGTACGCCGCGTACGCGCCGTCGGCCGGACCGAACACGGGGCATGGGTGCCCACCCGCGCGGCCGAAGCCCTCAACCCGCGCCAGCTGCGCGCGTACGCCGCCCTGTCGTACGCCACCGCCACCGGCCACCACATCACTCTCACCGACCTGGGCAGCCTGCTCAGGCACCGGTCCGGGAAGAAGGCCGGCCAGCCCCTCGACCCGCGATCGGTGCGCCGCATCCTCCGCGTCCTGGAGGGCCTCGGCTGGATCAGCGTCGACCGGCGGGCGGGATACCGGGGGCGGCACGTGTACACCGTGCACGACGAGCCGGTGCAGCCTCCTCTCACTGCGGACTCTGATGAGGGATCGGGTACGGATCTTGGTGAGGGGTCCCTCGCGTCTAAGGAACACCCCCAGACTGACTCACCGGACGAACCACCGGCCGGTGGTTCCATCCGCCGGAGGCGAACTACCGGTAGTAGCGCGCGACCGGCCGTGGAAGACCTGCCACGTACGCCGACGTTCCGCCGCGCGCCCGAGCGGCCTGAGGCGACATTCGCTCCGCGGATCTGGCGAGTCCTGGAACCGGTGAAGCTGCTGCTTCCGGGCCTGTCGCCGTACGTGGTGCGGGAGCTGGCGCGGGAGATCGGCCGCCAGCTCGACGAAGGCCAGGAGCCCGAGCGGCTCCGGACCCGGCTTCAGCTTCGGTTCGCCTCCACGGAGACGATCCGCGATCCGGGCCGGTGGCTGCTTGGCGCCGCAGTAGTTCGCCGCGGCTGCGGCCTGACCGCGTGCGAGTCCGGGCGGATCTGGCACACCGGCGTCCGGTGCGACGTGTGCGCACGCGACCGCGCTGCCGCCGCCAAGCTGCGCCGCATCGAAGCCGAACTCGCCGAGCGGGAACGGCAGCTCGGCATCGACATCCCCTACCGACTCGCCGACGGTCAGCGTCCGCCTCGCCCGCCCGGCCCGCACCGCCCCGGCCACCCGCGCCCGCCCGGCCGCTGGCACGAGTGCGACGCCTGTCGGGCGCCCTCGCGCACACCGCTGCCCGGCGGCGTGTGCCGCGCCTGCCGACCACCGGACCTGACGACCCTGCTGAGGAGGCTGCCGATATGACCGACGTGCCATGCCCGGCCACGCCGCAGCTGCTCGCGCTCACCGCGGCCTGCCGCCCCGACTGGTCGAGCGACCAAGTCCGCGACGTCCTCGGGCAGGCCCGCACCGAGGGCATGACCTGGGGTCACGTCCTGGTCGTCGTCGCCCAGCTGATCGCCGACCCCGACGCCGAGCCCCCCGACCTGCTCGCCGCCCGACGCGAGCTGTGGCGCCACCGTCGGCGGCCGCCCGGCCCCGAGACCGCCCACAGAGGCGCCGCCGCTGTCCGCGCGGCCCTCACCACCCGATCCGACTGACCCCTGAAGGGCTACTCGCGATGACCCACTCCAGCACCCGAGCCAAGACGGCTGGCCGACTCGTCGGCTTCGCCGTGGAGATGCCGCCGCTCGCATACGTCGCGCTCACCGGCCGCGCGCCGGGGTGGGTGCGCGCCTGGCTCGTGGCGTGTCTGGCCGTGTGGCTGGTCAGCGTGATCGTCACCGCAGCCGTCCACGAGGCCCAGCAGAGCAGCTGAGCGCCTCGACCCCACCCGACAGCATCACCCGACCGAAAGGAGACGGCGATGACCGCAACGACGCACATCGCCGCACACGGCCCGCTGACCCACGTGCGCACCTGGTGGTACGACTTCCGGCTCAAGCACTCCCGGCGCGTCCAACAGGTCGTCTTCCAGCGGCTGCACGACAGCCTGCCCCTGGACGACCCCGACCGGTACGCCATGGAGCCCCCGGCCCTGGAGCACGCCCTCCAGCACCTGGTCATCGACCACCCGGACGCCGTCACCTCAACCGACGGCATCGGAGGTGCGGCATGAGCGACGCGACCGCCGCCCACAGGGCCGACATCGCCACGCGCGATGCGCTGCGCGATCAACTGCGCGCCGTGACCGGCCACCGTCTCGCCGAGGTACGCGTCACCCTCGTCCGCTGGGACGAAGGACTTCGCTGGGTTGTCCTCGCGCTCACCACGGACCCCCGCCCGCCGTTCGGGCACCGCGAAGTGCCGCTCCACGGCAGCCAGCATCACGACATCGCGATCCTGCTGCGGGACACGTTCCCGGCCGCCGACTGGAGCACCGGCCAGGACTACGACGTCGAGACCGGCATCCTGCGCACGCACATCGTGCGCCTCCCCGACTGCCTGCGCGACGACGACTTCCGCGAGTCCATCGCCAGCGAACTCACCGAGTCGTTCGACCGCTTCGACCGTCGCATCGGCCCTCCCCGCTCGACCCGCACCGCGAGGCACGCATGAAGATCCCCAGCATCATCCGCAGGTGGCGGACCCGCTTCAACGACGCCCAGACCAACCGGCTCCGCGCCCAACTCGCCAGCGAGAAGGACCGCACCCGGAAGCTCGACGAGCGCCTGGCCCAACTCCAAGCCGCCAACGAAGCCGCCGACCGCCAACTGCGCGAGCACAGCGGCGGCGCGCGCTTCGACCCCACCCAGCCATTCGGCAGCCAGCCTCACGTCCCGCTCGCTCAGGAGCAGGCCGGGGCATGACCCAAGACCCCGCCCGCCGCCGGGTGACACCGGCCCCGGCGGCGGGCGGCACCACTTACACCAAGGAGAAACACCCGTGTTCCACCGCAAGAAGCCCCACACCGCATCCCCGAACGCGACGGCGGCGCCCCCTACCACCGCCGTCCCGACCGAACTCGTCTCGCTCGTCAAGACCGCGGGCATCTCCCTGACCAAGGCAGGCATCCCCGCCGGGCAGCGGGCCGCCGTATACCTGGTCATCGACCGCTCGTACTCGATGAAGGCCTACTACGCCAACGGCAGCGTCCAGAAACTCGCCGACCAGGTGCTGGCCATGTCCGCGAACCTCGACGACGACGGCACCGTGCCGCTCATCATGTTCGACAGCCAGCCATACCCGACCGTCGACATCAGCCTCGACCACTACCACGGCGCCGTCGCCCAGCAGCATCAACTCCACGGCGGCGAACACTCCATGGGCGGCACCCAGTACACGATCGCGATGCGCGCCGTCATCGCGCACTACCTCGACGCCCGCACCACCGACCCGGCACTGGTCATCTTCCAGACCGACGGCGAGCCGCAGGACCACGACGCCGCCCGCCTCCAGCTCGCGCAGGCATCCAAGCTGCCGATCTTCTGGAGCTTCGTCGGCTTCGGCCGCAACGAGGTCGACTTCCTCAAGCAGCTCGACTCGATGGGCGGCCGGCTCGTCGACAACGCCTCCTACTTCCACGCCGGGGCGCTCCCGTCGACGCTGCCCGACCGCGACCTCTACGACGGCATCACCCGCGAACTCGGCTCCTGGCTGACGGCCGCCCGTGACAAGGGCCTGCTGCCGTGACTGGTCGACGGCGGAGCTGCCCGGCGCGAGCACGGGAGAACTGCCCGGTCTGCATGCAGCCCCACCCCTGCTCGTGCGGGGCCCCAGTCCACGCGCCCCACTTCAACTCCCGGAGGAACATGTGAAGAAGAAGCCCACACCCGTCAAGAACCGTCTGAACACGACCCAGCTCATCGCGGTCGTCGCCGCCGACCTCGGCACCGACCCGGCCGCCGTACGGGACACGGTCATGGCCACGTTCGACGCCATCGCCCGCGCCAACGCCTCCGGCCACGACGTGGCGATCACCAACTTCGTCACGTTCATCTCCCACCGCGTCAAGCGCACCAAGCGACGCAACCCGCAGACCGGCGACACGTTCACCGCGCCCGCGCACCAGGTCGTCCGCGTCCGTGTCTCTCCGACCCTCGCCGACGCCGTACGCCGCCGTGACCGCAAGGTCACCATCCGCAAGGCGCCCAAGGGCGCCCGCACGCCCGCGGAGTGAGCCATGAACTACACCGGATCCGTCCCCGACACCGCGGGCCGCCGCCTCGACTGGATGGCGCACATGGCCTGCCGCGACCAGGACCCGAACCTGTTCTCCGAGAAGGAACACGAGCAGCAGGCGCGCATCATCTGCGCGGTGCACTGCCCGGTCCGGGCCCAGTGCCTCGCCAACGTGCAGCGCTTGGAGCACGGCGAGCCCGAGATCCGCCGTGACGGCGTCGTCGCCGGACTCACCGCACACGAGCGGTGGCGCCTCGACGCCGACGCCCCCGGCCACGACGCCGACAAGCCGCCCCTCGTCTTCACGGGTGCCCCGCCGAGGTGCGGCACTCAGGCCGCGTTGCTGCGGCACCTGTGGCTCGGCGAGCGCATGGACCCGGAGTGCTGGAGCGGCGAGGTGCGGCGCGAACGCCTCAACCGGGTTGCCGGGGCCGCCCACGGCCCGAAGCCGCCCACCGCCCACCGCCTGAGGGCAGCTTCATGAGCCGCGGCGTGCCGCGCGCGGACATCGTGGCCATGCTCGGCGAGGGCCACTCCAACACGGCCATCTCCCGAGCGCTCGGCTGCGACCGGCACCGCGTCGCCGACATCCGGCGCGCCCTGAACCTGCCGAACGCCGTACCGCAGCCGCTCACCCTGGAGCAGAAGTGGCGCAGCCTGACGCGCCCGCTGGAGGGCGGCCACCTGGAGTGGCTCGGCGAACGCGTCGGAGCAGCCCGCACGCCCGTCATGCGCTACAAGGAGCAGTCCTACAGCCCGGCCGCGATCGCGTTCACGCTCCAGCACGGGCGGCAGCCTGAGGGCCAGGTGAAGGCCGAGTGCGGCATGCGCCAGTGCGTCGCACCGGCCCACGTCGAAGACCAACCGGGTCGCCTGCGCCTGCGCGCACAGCTGCGCCGCATCCTCGGCAGCCGCGAACCCAAGACGTACTGCGTCCACGGCCACCACCAGGCGCTGCACGCCCGGCTCTCGCCCGACGGACGCACCGCCTACTGCGCGGCGTGCAAGACCGAACAGAAGAACCCCCACCCGGCACCCACAACCGCCTGAAGGGCGTCTCATGTCCACCCTCATCCTCATCGCGATCGGCATCGCGCTCGTGGCCATCATCGGCCTCGCCTTCGGCCTGTCCGACCGCTGGTTCGCAGCCCTCCTCGCCCTGGCCTGCCTCCTCAGCGGCATCGACGCCGTCTACCGCGGCCTCACCGGGTGGGCGGCGGGGTTCCTCCTCTCCGGCGCGATGTTCGCCGGGGCGTCCGTCCACGCCGTGTACACGGCCAGCCGCGCCCGGAGGCAGCAGTGACGCCGGCCCAGGTGCTCACCGTCTCCGCCCTCGGCGGCTTCGCAGCCGTGCTGGGGCTGTCCGTGCTTGCCGTCGTCGCCCTCTGCCTCTTCGCCGCAGCCACCCGTCTCGTGGAGGTGCACGAGCGACACCGCCACCACCGGCGGGCCCTGAAAGACGGGCGCCGACGCCTCGAAACCTTCACCACGATCGACGACCTGAAGGACTGACCGATGCCCCACCCCATGCCCCGCCTCTTCGTCCTCCGCCGCGACCAGGACGTGACAGGCGTCTCCGGCCGAGGAGATGTGGCCGACGGCGTGCAGTGGCCGGACGGCACGGCCGTCCTCCGCTGGCGCGAACGGCCTTCCACCGCCGTGTGGGACAGCCTCGACCTGATGCTGTCCGTCCACGGCCACGATGGCGCCACCCGCGTCGTCTGGGCCGAAGACGAAGCCCAGGCACGCCACGACTTCACAGCGAGCATCCTCAATGCGTACGACCTGCCCGCGTCCGCACTCGGCGCCGAGGCGGAACGGGCTTACCTGCACCGGCAGATCCTGCGGACCATCACGGCCGCGTGGGAGACGGCACAGGCATCCCACGGCGAGGCTAAGCGCGCCCGCGCGGACCTCACCGACGCAGTCATGCCGATCGTCGGCCAGGTCCTGGACCAGCGCGACCGCGCCCAGGCTGCTGCCGGGCGCGCGTACCAGCTCGCCGACCGCTGGCGGGCAGCGCACGGCGCCGCCATGTGCCCCGTGCGGGCCGCCGGCGTCGAGCTCCGCGACGAGCTGGACGGCAGGTTGGAGCGAGACGACGACATGGACGACGTGCGTCGGCACTACCTCAGCCCTGACATGCAGCCGTGCACGAAGCAGTACGGCCGGGCCGAGCGGCAGCGGTACGGCTGCAATGGCCCCGATCCAGTCGACCAGGAGCCGCCGAACCAGGGCCCGTTGACGGGCATCGAGGTTCGGGACCCGTGCCCGTACTGCGAAGGGTGCCCGCTCATCCCGCGCGTGCTCATGGACGGCCACATTCGCGAGCACCACCAGGACGTCGTCCTTGCCAGCCACGAGAACGGCAGCCCGGCAGCGAACGAAGCGACCGGGGCGCCGACGTGTGAGGAGCATGACGTGATCGAGTGGGCCTGCATTCCCAACCGGCAGACCGGCGAGACCCTCCACTACAAGCGAGTGCGTCCGGGACTCCGTATCGACTTCACCGGCAGCTCACTGCACAGCGCCGACCTCGACGACGACACCCGGCTCGGCGCCAACGACCACCAGGCATGCCCGTACTGCACCGGCGGCCCACAGTTCCTTCGCAGCGAGCTGGGCGCGCATGTGCAGGAGAAGCACGCCCGCGTCCTGGCCGCCCTCGCGGTCGGCGCCCTCGACGAGCAGCTCGCCGACCCCGAGACCCGTTGCACCCTCCCGCACGAGATGGAGACCTGACCCGTGAACCCGATCGTCCGACGCTGGGGAACCAGCCCGGTTCAGCGTGGCAGCGCCAGCGGTGCCACCTGCCCAGACGTCCTCGAACTTCGCTCCAGCGACTTCATGGTCATCGGCAAGGCGCCCGGCGTGCCCCACGTCACCGCCGCAGAGCTGCGTGAACACGGCGCCGGGATCGGTCCGGGCGAGCAAGCCGTCATCATTCCGCGCGACGTCATGCTCGCCGCTGCCCGGCAGATCGTCCAGGAGTGGGCCGTCCTCAACACCGCCGAACTCGCCAAGGAGCACGAGTGATCTGCCGCCCCTGCATGGAGGCCGCCGACGGCGTGCCCGGCGCCCGCCACTGCGACGAGACCGGCGGCCCGTCCTGGGCGTGCGCCTGCCAGCACCGCACCGACCGACACAGCACCGCAGCCCGCGGTCCCGCCGACGACTCCGTGACGACCACGCTCGTCGTCCGCACCCAGCCGGACGCGCCGCTCACCGCCGAAGCCGTTCGAGACATCCACCGCCGCGGCGTCGGGAGGCGATGACCATGGCCCGTCGCATCAAGGCCGCCGACGTCGAACGGCTCCTCACCGACCAGGGCCACGGGTTCAGCGAGTTCGAGGCAGGAGAGTGGGACCCCGGCTTCCGCGTCGCCCAGGCCGGACCCCGACAGGTCAACGTCTTCTACGACGGGCCGGGCGAGGCCGACCAGCTCACCGCCATCACCACCGAACTGCGCGCCAAGGGCCTCCACGTCGTCGCCACCCAGCAGGACCGCGGCGGTCGCCGACGGCTGGAGGTGACCCGACCGTGAGCGACCAGATCGACCGGCTGCTGTTCCTCGACGACTTCGAACTCTGCCTCACAGGCGGCTGCTTCGCCTGCGGCCTCGAAGCCGATCAGATGTGCGTCGCCTGCGGCCTCTGTAACTGCGACCGCCATGACACGTGCACCCGGGAGCCCTCCGAGAGGACCGCAACCCCAAGCGGGCCGCCCGCGAACTCACCACCGACGAGCCATGACCACCGCTGAGCCGTACACCTCGGACTGGCGGCAGCAGGCCGCCTGTGCGGGCCAGGACACGGACCTCTGGTTTTCCACCAACCCCATCCGGGCCCGGAGGATCTGCCGTGGCTGCCCGGTCCGGCCCGAGTGTCTGTACGACGCGCTCCAGACCGAGACGCCCTCGACTGCGCACGGTGTCCGCGGCGGGTTCACCCGCACCGACCGACAGAGCTTGCCCGCCCTGCCCGGCACGAAGTCCGAAGCCATCGCCGCGCTCCGCGAGTTGCCGCCGCCCCAGGACGTCACCCCACCAGACGAAAGGACCCCCCAGCCCATGAGCGGTACCCAGACCCCGCCCAGCCCGGCGGAGCCGAAGCAGCCCGCGCCAGCCACCGACCCGGCGAAGCTGCCCGTTGGCCGGCTCCTCAAGTGGGGTGACGAGCACCCCGCCCCGTCGGTTCAGGACCAGGCGGCCCGCGCCCGCGCGGCTCTCGCGGGCCTGCGCCAGAAGTACGCCGACGAACAGGAGCTGGCCGCCCTCACCTCGGAGGCCGAGCAGCTGGAGAAGCGCCTCGCCGAGCTGCACGCCCGCAGGGAGGAACTATCGCCCGCCAGGTCGAAGAAGACCCGCAGGCCTGTCGACTACCCGGCCGCCGAGGTGCGCGCTTGGGCGGCAGCGACCGGCTACGACTGCCCGCCCGTCGGGCGCGTCCCGAAGAAGATCGTGGACGCCTGGCGGACCGCACAGGGCAAGGAGACCGCCGATGCCTGACCGCACACAACCCCGTCGTCCGCTTGCTGTCGGTGACATCATCCACGGCTTCGCACACGGCGCCTTCGGCCGCGACCACTACGACTGCGTCCACATCGAAGCTGTCGGCCCCGACTGGATCGTCGCGCGCGACCCCGACGAGAAGTGGAGCGATCCGTCGTTCACCTCCGGGCGCCCCGCCCTCGAACTGTGCCAGCAGGCGCGTGACGAGCCCTGCCCACGAGATACCCCGTGCCCCCTCGCAGACACCCCTGCACTGCTTACGTCGAAGGCTGACGAGAACTGGTGCCCGTGCGGCCACACGGTCGGCGACATGGAGCGCTGCATCGCTGGCCGCATCTACGGGCCGTGCAGCTCACCGGGCTGCGGAGGCGTGTGCGAGCACCAGGCCGACTGCACGTCGCGGCGCTGCCGCTGTAAGGAGGCCGCCGATGCAGACGCTTGACGACCTGGTCGCCGACCTCGTGGACCGCTACACCGGCGACGAGGAGCACCCCGGCGACGGCGAACCCGGCCTCATCTACCGCCTGGACACGCTCGGCCTGCGCACCCGGCAGCCCCGAGATGGCGGGCATGCGCCTCCCGGCTCCAGGCCGCCGACGTCGCTGGAGGCCGTGTCCTGGTCGCAGCGCATCAAGACAGAGGCCATCAGCCTGGACATGCGGCTGCGCGGCTCGGCGCGGACACAGCCGTGGCACCGGGCGTTGAAGGCGATCCCGCCGGGCGCCGAGAACGCCGGCCGGGTGCCAGAGGTGATGCGTGTGGTGGGCCGCTGGCACGGCACCGTGCTCACGGTGCTCGGTCTGCGGGGGCCGTCGGTGCACTTCAGGCACGCGCTGTGCCTGGCCTGCGGTCAGCGGACGGTGTACGGCCGGGCGGACAGTGACCGGCCGCGCGCGTGGTGCATCAACGACGAGTGCGACGACGGCGAGACGGGCCAACCGGCGCGGTACGAGGGGGCGCGAATGTATCTGCTGACGGAGTCCCGGGTGCCGTGACCTGGGCGGCACCTTAGGGCGGGTGATCGCCAACGGGTGTGGGCGAGAGAGAAGTTGTCAAAGAAAGTACGACTCACCCCTTGTAGTGAGTCGTACTTTCTCGTACTCTTTTTGTATGGCCAAGGGCGAGAGTCCACCGCCAACACCCCACCCGTTCCGTCGCCTTGACGCGAGGAGGACCCCAATGAGCGTGTTCCCGGCCCGCAGGACCACCGTCGCCGAATACCTCGTACGGCGCGGCCTGCCCGCCGACTGGCGCTTCGGTTCCCCTCTCGGCCGCGTCGCCGCCGACATCTACCGCCGCACCTACCGGCACGAGCCCGGCAAGGCGTTCCGGTTCATCAACGGCCGCTTCCGCCGTGTCATGGCCTACCAGCCCGCCGAGGCGCACGTGCTCGCCGAGGCGTGGGACCGCTACGGGCGCACCGCTGAGATCCGTGCCGCCCGTCCCGTGCACGTTCCGGCGCCCCGGCTGGTCAGCGGCGACGCCATGCGGTGGACCCCGACCAACACGCCCGTCCGCAGCCACCCGTAACCACCCGTCCATCCCGAGAGGGGCAGCCATGTCCGACACCCTGATCCGCGCACTCGACCTGATCGAGCCCGGCGACCTGGTCGTCTACCACGGCTCCATCGAGAGCTGCCACGGACTGTGGCTGGCCGTCCCGTGCCCGTGCGAGGTCTGCCGGGCGATGGACGCGTTCGGAGTCCCGGACCCCCGCCTCCTGCTCATCGACCCGTGGGGCGAACTGCCCGGACCCCACCACGTGCGCCGTCAGTCCATCACCCGCTCGGCCGCCTGCGACTGAGCGCGCAGACCGGCGGCCGGGTTCCGTTCCCCCGGCCCGGCCGCCACCACGGCCGCGCCGCGTTCGCCCCTCACTCCTCGACGGAGCGCGGCGACCACAACTCAAAACCGAGGTGCTGTAGCTCAGTTGGCAGAGCAGGCCCACTTATAAGGGTCGTGTCGCAGGTTCGAGTCCTGTCAGCACTACGTCCGAAGGCCAGACGTAGAAGGGGCCCGCCGTGGGCTACGACATGTACATCGAGAACACTCCCGACGACGCGGTGGAGGGCGAAGACACCTCGTACTTCCGCCTGAACATCTGGGGCATGTCCCAATACCGGGAGATCATGCACCAGCTCGGCATGGTCACCATGGACTACCAGAAGCCGAACTTCCCTGAGAAGCCCGACAGCATCGACTGGGAAGACGTGTCGGCCATCCGCTACCCCGAGGACTACGAGAGCCAGCAGCCGGTCAAGCCGGAGGCCGTCACCTTCGCCAAGACGATCGACGAGCACCTCGCCTGGCACCCCAACCCGCCGTTCGGGATCGCGCTGCACAAGTTCGCCTCGAACGACGGCTGGTTGGTCACGCCGGAGGAGATCGCTGCCGCGCTGGAGACCTATCGCACGCACAGCGGCGACGAGGTCGAGGTCATCGTCGGCGCCGACCGCCTCGACTACTGGCTCGAATGGATCGCCTACCTGGAGCGCGCCAGGCAACGGGGAGGCTTCCGCGTCCACTGACTCCCGGCCGCCCCGGCGGCCATCAGTCTGCGTAGCTCAGCTGGCAGAGCGGCCCCACTTGAGGGTGTGCAGGGGTTCAACCGCCCTCGTAGGCACGTCCCCAGACCGCCCGGCGGCCGGACACGCGACCGCGCAACAGCGCACCGACTCGCTTCCCGCCGCCGGGCCCCACCAGGAGAACGCCATGGCCTTCCTGTTCCGCAAATCGTTCCGCATCGCCCCCGGAATCCGGATCACCCTCGGCCGCCGGTCCGCCTCCGTATCCGCCGGGGCCGGGCCACTGCGCCGCGCCTGGTCGAGCACCGGTCGCACCACCGACACCGTCAGCCTGCCCGGCGGCCTGCGCTGGCGCCGATCCCGCCGTCACTGACCACGAGAGCCGTCATGACCATCCCCGCCTGCCACCACGTCATCGCCCACTGGGTCACCGACGAAGACAGACAGCAGATCAACCACGCCGTCGCCTACGCCCGCGAGATCGGCGACATCCAGGCGCTGCCCCTGCTGCTCGCCCGCCTCACCCAGCCCTGCAACGCGCGCGACAGCTACCGCGCGCAGAAGGAGAGCCGCCCATCATGACCACACCCCACCGCGTGATGTCCCAGGCCGGTGACCTCGTACGCCAGTTCAACCACGACACCATCACCACCGGCGACGACTGGCAGTACCCGCCGCACGCGTACGACGCGATCGGCTCCCTCGCCTCCCTGGTCCGCCTGCTGCCGCAGGCCATCGAACAGACCCTGCGGCCCGTACAGCGCACCCACGAGCAGGGCCGCGTCACCGTCGACAGCGGCCGGGCCCCGGAGCAGGCCGTCACCGAGCTGCGCGCCCTCACCGCCGACGCCGCCGCCCACGCGCAGGCCCTGAGCCGCGCCCTCGACCGCATGCACGCCGCCGCCTCCCCACTCGGCCTCGACACCCGCGGCCTTCCCGAGTTCGACGACTGACCTTCAGGAGATACCGCCATGACCACACAAAACGTCCCCATGGTGCCCATCAACGAGCGGCCCGACGGCTTCGAAGAGCACACCGTCCAGGTTGCCATCCTCCGCGACACCCTCACCGCCGCAGGCATCGAACTCGGCGCGTACGAGCGGCAGATCATCGACTGGCTGTCCCACTGGGAGTGGGCCACGATCGCCGTCATCGCCTCCTGGGTGGCGCGCGCCGCCGCCAGCCACGAGCCCACCCCGCCCGTCGCCCTGCCGGACCGCTTCGACGCGACGCCGGCCGAGGTCGACCGGCACCTGCGCCAGATCCTCTCCGAGGACACCTACCGCCGCTACCAGCAGGACAGCGCGCACGCGGCAGCCGCAGCTCGCGGCGCAGAGGCCCGGCCGGTCGACGACGACGCGAGCGCCCACACCGCCGAGGAGGAGTCGGCGGACCGGCTGACGCGACTGCTGGCGCCGACGCAGACCCTCGGCGACGACGGCCCGGCAGAGCTGCGCGCCCAGAGCACCGAGGCGGGTGAGGTCCGGTGAGCGCGACCAGCACTTCCCTCCGCCGCCACATCGCGACCGGCGTCAAGGACCTCGGCCTCCCGCTCACCCCGCAGGACACCGACCGGCTGATCCGCTACGTCATCGGCTGCGCCAACGAGAGCTACCCGACTGCCACCGTCGAGCTGACCAACCAGCGGCGGGCGGTCCTCACCGGCCTCGCCCTCGGCGAGACCGTGGCGCAGACGGGCCGCCGGTTGGGCATTTCGGAGCACACAGTCAGGACTCACCGGCGGTTGCTCTACCGGCAGCTGGGGGTTCACACGGGGCCCGCGGCGGTTGCTGCCGGGATCCGGTTCGGGGCGCTGCGTGTGCCGTCCGCTCCTTCTGTGCCGGGCGGTGAAGCATGAGCGCCCGCGCTGCGATCCGTGAATCACTGCTCATCCGCTACCAGGACGCCCCCAACCCGGGGCTGGTCGCGCGCGTGATTGCCATGAACGCGCGCTCGGAGGAACTGCGCGAGGCCGCCGACGCACTGAATCACGGCGGGTTCCAGATGCCCGCTGACCTACTGCGGCAGATGGCGGCGGACCCACACGCCTGCCGTACGGTCGACGGCTCCGCACTGGTGCTTCCGATCTTCCGCGCGTCGCGCGAGTCGATCACGTTCGGCCTCTACCTCACGGCCGCGCCCGCTCGCGCGCACTGCGAGGCGTACGTCCGTCGCGAGCAGCCGACCGCCTCCCTCGACTGGATCGAGGACGAAGAGGACGGCGTCGCCGAGCTGGTCGCCACGATCGACGGCATCGAGTGGATGACCGGTTACGTGGTGAGGCGGTTGAAGGTCGCCGCCGCCTACGACGAGGACGGTGACGAGTGACCCCCACCACCGACGCCGCCCGGATCATCGGCCAGATCGAGCGCGGTGAGATCCGCTGCGGCCCGGACGCCGCCCGCGAGATCGCCGCCCGCGCGGAGGCCGCGTACGGCGCGGCGTGGCCCGCTGACCACGCGTGGGCCGAGGCCCTCACCACCCTCAACACTCGGAAGGACGGCCGCTCATGACCGGCCCGCAGCACTACCGCGAGGCCGAGCGCCTCGCCGGGATGGCCCACCACTTCACCTACGGCGACGGCGGAGACCCGGTGACCGGCGCCGCTCTGGCCGCCGAGGCCCAGGCCCACGCGACGCTCGCTCTCGCCGCCGCGATCGCGATGAGTTCCCCCGTGGACGGTGCCGAGCCCGGCATGGGCTCGCCAGAGTACGCCGCCTGGTACGAGGCCGCGGGTGTGAAGCCGCAGAAGGGCGATGCCTGAACCTGCGATGACCGAGGAGCAGCCCACCCGATGACCCAGCAGTGCAGCGCCCGGGGGATAGCCGGGCGCTGCTCCCGACAGCCTGCCACCTCACCCCGGAGATGACCATGGACCTCGGAGACCTGATCACCACCCTCGAAGTCGCCGACCCGACACTCGTCGTGCAGCACGGCTTCGCCAACCCGCACTCTTACC
Source organism: Streptomyces beihaiensis (assembly GCF_026274175.1). Taxonomy (GTDB): domain Bacteria; phylum Actinomycetota; class Actinomycetes; order Streptomycetales; family Streptomycetaceae; genus Streptomyces; species Streptomyces beihaiensis. The sequence goes on along the minus strand of NZ_JAPHNL010000057.1, from coordinate 11,553 downwards.
GCGGCGACTACATGGATCTCGCCTTCGAGCCCGCGGAGAGCATAACCGTCGGCGGCATGCTTGCTGCTGCCCGCTCCGCCCTCGGCGCCACCTACGAGGGCTGGAAGGGCGGCCAGTACACGATGGGCGAGCACACGTGGTGCTGGCTGTCGCAGGAAGGCGACGCGTCCGGCGAGACGATCAGCCCGCTGCTGCTGGAGTACATCCTCGCCGACATCGTGGAGCAGCCCGCCGCCGCGCCGTCCACGCCCGCCGAGTGCCGGTTCCTGGACCACGCCGGACGCCTCGGCCGGGAGCAGCACACGTGGGTGGCGATGGAGCAGCCCGCACCCGCCGACGCGCAAGTACGTGGCGTGCAGGCGTGGATGGCACTCGACCTGCACCAGGCCCTCGGCAGGCCCATCGACCACACCGCCGAACACCAGGGACACGCATCGTGGACCGACTGGTGGGCTGACCTCATCGCCGCCACCCGGACCGCGCAGATGATCCGACGCCACCGAGGCGAACTGGCCGACGAGAAGCCGCCCGCCGACCGGGCCGCTGTGGTGCGCGAGGCGGTCGCCGCCGTGCGGGACGGCGACCTCGGGCCCCGTGGCGGCATGAGCCGCGACTACGAGAACGGCTGGTGGGACTCACGCGCCGCAGCTGAGGAACGAGTCCGCCGCCTGGCCGACGAGGCGCAGCCCGCCGAGGTGGTGCACGTCGTCGCCGACAGCAGCGATGACCCGGAGCACGTGGACGACTGCCCCGGCTGCGAGACGCAGCCCGAGCCCGAGCAGCTCGTTCATGTCGGCTGGTGGTGCTGGCGCGGCGACAATCACGGCCACCTCGCCACCACGGCCTGCCGCAGCGACAACGTGCCCCTCTACGTGCCCGCCGAGTGGGCGGACGAGATGCGGGCGGTGATCCAGTGCATCGAGGACGGCGACGACGAGGCGCAGCAGGAATGCGATGGCTGCGGCCACGCCCCACACCCAGCCGACCAGTGCCAGGGACTCACCTTCAACGAGAGGTGCGAGTGCGACGAGCCTCTGGCCGCCGAGACCTGCCGCGCCATCAACGTCGCCAACGTCACCGTGACCGTGCGCGGCAGCGGCAACCTCACCGAGCAGGAGCAGGACTACCTCGCCGAGATCGTTCGCGCGGCGAAACGCCGGTACGCAGCCGAGCACCCCGAGCCGCAGCCCGTGCGCCCCATCGCCCTCGCCACGCCCTGCTTGAACTGCCCACACCCGTACAACTGGCACGCCAGCCGGGGGGCCTGCGAAGCCCAAGACGGCGCCTGCGGCTGCACGTCGTTCGAACCTGGCGAACGCCCCACGGCGGTCAACCCTCGCCGCATCCTCGGCGCCTGGGCACAACCCGCCGACGAGACGCAGCAGGACGGCCCGCGCTGCACCTGCGCTGTCGCTGGCGACAGCGCCGTCCCCCTCGGCCACTACGCCGACTGCCCACAAGCAGGCGAGACGCAGCAGGACGAGGTGGTGCACGCCTGCCCGCCCGACGGCTCCGGCCTCACCCCGTGCTGCGGACTCAGCCCCTTCGAACTGCCGCTCACCGACCGCATCAGCAGCGAGGAGACCGTCACCTGCACCGGGCCCGCGACCGAAGCGCAGCAGGACGGAGCGCAGCCGTGACCGCCGTCCTGGCCTACATCGCCCTCGTCATAGCAGCCACCGGCCTCCCCCTCGCCGTCTGGGCCCACATGCCCAGCAGGCGCGCCACCACCGACCCCACGAGCACGCCCGCCGCGCCCTCGTCGCCGTCAACGGCCCGGCAGCGACCGAAGCGACGCACACCGCCTGAACACGACGGACTGGCGCGCGCCACGGCGCGCGCCGACCACCACACAGGAGTCAGCCAGTGAACATGCCTGCGCCACTCACTATCGCCGCACGCCGCGCCATGGTCGAGGAACTGCTGCGCCAGGAGCCAGCCCTCAGCGCCCGCAACATCGCAGCCCGGCTCGGAGTCGGCAAGGACACCGTCCGCCGCGACATCGACGCCATCGAGACCGAGAAGCGCCAGCGCACGCCACAGCGGCCGACCGCCGAGCCGGAGCGTGCGCCGGACACCGACCGGATCACCCTCGTCCTCGACGCCCGACTGCGCCAGGCGCTCGCCGTGCTGCGCGCCACCCGCGGCCTGCCGGACACCCGGCAGGTCAACGCGGTGGCCGCGCGCACCGCGATCCTCTCCATGGCGAGCATCGTCCTGGAGGCCCGGCAGAACCCCCAGGAAGGCACCCACCGATGACGCCCCGCCTCGAAGCCCTGGCCGCCTCCGACTGGCGGGCGAAGAAACTCGCCGACGCCCGCCGCCGCTCCCTCGGAGAGACATCGTGAACTACCACCCGTACCCCGACGCCGACCGCGCCCTTGCCCAGGTGGAGCGCGGCCGCGCACCCGAGCCGGACCGCTGCCCAGTCTGCACCCACTTCGTCAGCCGCCACGCGCTGGAAGACGGAACACCCGTCTGCACGCGCGGCGTCGGCCTGGTCTCCTGCCGAGACTGCGCCGAGACATGGGCTCAGAACCCCACGGTCGCCGCGCTGACGGACCTCGGCCGTGTCCTCCAACTCGGCTCCGGCCGCCAGGTCCTCGCCGAGCACCCGCGCCGGACCGGGAAGACGGCCATCACTGCGGCGGTCGCCGAGCAAGCGCTGAGGGCTGGCGAGCACGTCCACGTGTCTTCCCGTGATGGCGTTCGATGCGCCGGGGGAGACCCGGCCTGCCCGCTGCCCAGATACACCCCGGACCGCCCGATCGCCCTTGCTCGTGTCGTCCGCACGTGCAACGCCGTCCCCTCGCAATGGAACGCCTGGACCGTCGACGGCCAGTACCTGTACCTGCGCTACCGGTCCGGGACCGGCACCGTCGACGCCTACGACACCGAGGACAGCGCGCATTGGCCCCGCATCCCCGACGGCGCCGTCGCCCGCTTCGACACCGGCGACCGCCATGACGGAGAGATGGACCTGACCGAGTTCTGCGAGCGAGCCGGCCTCCAGATCGCCGAAGATGCGGAGGTGACTGGCGAGTGAGCGCGCCGATACGCCGGCCGCAACGGAAGCTGACAGACGAGGACTTCGAGACGATCAATCGCGCCGCGCTGTTGAACCTCCACGGGGCGCTCATCATGGGCATCGTCGACCCGGTGCCCAACCCGAGCCCGATGAGCGAGGCCGAGGGCGCCTGGGTGCGCGAGCACGTGTGGCCGGAGCACTTCCGGGAGATCGACCGGAAGTATCCGTTCGGCTTCCAGCGCTGGTCGATGTGCGAGCGCGGTACCTGCTGGAACTGCCTCAACCACCGGTGCGACCTGTGCGTACACCGGCAAGAGGGCGGCCCCGCGGTCGACGACAACACGGACTGGGTGTGGGCGCCTGGCGGCTTCGCTCTGGCCCGGCTCATCGTCCGCCCGGGCGGCGAGCCGTGCGTCTGGTGGTGCCGCTGCCCGTGCCCCAAGACCGGCGAGGCCCCGGCCAAGCCCGAGCGCCGCCGTACAGTGCCACAGCCCGCCCAGGAGCTACCACCCCCGCGCCCGGCCCCGGCCGTCACTCGGCGAGCACCAGACACGCACCCTGCCCTGTTCGACGTGGAGCTGATGCCCCAGTGAGCGCGCCCCTTCAGGTCCGGCCAGCCAGCTTCCCGCCGGTCGGCTTCAGCACCGCGGCCCCGGTACGCGCCTGGGCAGCCTGGTGCGGCCCCTGCGGACGCGACGGGCTCAGCCTCCTCATCGGCCGGTCCGCGCGGCTCGACCGGGCCGGCTGGGATGCCTGCATGGCGACCGCGCACGCCCACATCGGCCAGCACGCGAAAGGCGGACGACTGTGACGGATCCGAGCACAGACGTCGCCGACTGGCGCACACGCACCGTGCGCCAGTGCGCAGACCTGTGCGCCACCTGCATCTACCGGCCCGGCAACCTGGCCCACCTGGTGGCCGGACGCGTCCAGCAGATGACGCGGGCGGCGATCGCCGCCGAAGGGCATGTCGTCTGCCACGCCACCACCGGCACCCCGCAGCCGGCCATCTGCGCTGGGTACGCACGCCACCCCATCGGCGCCGCCCGCTCCCTGGCGCTCCGCATGGTCCGCGCCGGCGCCGCGCACCTCGCTCTCATCACCCCACCGACCAAGAGGTGATACCCGCCGGTCCGTCACGAACTCCTGAGTAACTCCGTAGCATCCAGACACACTCCGACCCTGGGGGCACCGTGACATCGCGACGCCGCAAGCAGTTCATGCTCGAAGCCAGCCAGCGGCAGGCCGACCGAGAGCGCGCCCAACGCCAAGCCGAGGAACAGTCAACGGAACGGAGCGAAGACTATGCTGCGTTCCTTCGTCGGATGGATGAGCTGAAATACAAGCGCCCGGATCCACTGCCTCCGGCGTCCATGTCCAAGAACGCCGACCGGCTGCCGCTCTTCTGGCTGGCGTACTTCACCATCCCGATTGTCGGAACTTGGCTGCTGATCCACTTTCTCGACTGGTGGGAACGCCTGTAGTACCCGCGGCGGCGTACGCTGACCGTGAGCCCCCAAGGGGCAGGCGTACCGGGCGGCCGTACACCGCCCGCGTTCCGGGTGGGCCGCGCGAACCCGTGCGCCCGGGAGGGGTAGAACCCCGGCCCACCCACAAGCGCCAATACCCTCGCGAATCTGGCGAGTTGCTGCGTATCGTCTGCACCATGGCAAGCACAATCTGCGGCTGGTGCGGCGACCGGACGCACATGATCATGGTGACGGACCCGTACGAACTGCCCTCGGCGGTGTGGCCCCGGGACCGGGCCGGCTCGCCTGACAGGGATAGGCCCGTCTACATGGCGGCCTTCAAGTGCTCGAACGAGAACTGCGAGCGTCTGTCGATCGGATGGGCGAGCCTGTACAAACCCGCGGCGGTCCACCCGAAGCAGCAGCTCCCGAAAGAGCACCTGCAGTGGGATCCCGTCAGGGCGCGGCGTCTAGATTTTCCCGACGTTCCGGAGGAGATAGCTGCGACAGCTAGCGAGGCGCACGCGTGCCTAAGCATCGGCGCTGCCCGCGGGGCTGTCGCACTGGCCCGTGCCGTGGTGGAGGCCACCGCCAAGGCGAAGGGATTCACGTCCGGTGGCATTCAAGGGAAGATCAACGCCTTGCGTGACCAGGGGGTGATCAGCCCGCTCACGGCGGATACCAGCCAGCAGATCCGCGACGACGGCAATAGCATCGCCCACGGTGACATCGGTGACGAGCCGATCTCCGGTGGCGACGCAGAGGCCATCCTGGAGTTCATGGACGAACTGTTGGGTGAAGTCTTCCAGCGTCCGGCGAAGCTTCAGCGACTCAAGGAGCGACACGAAGAGCGCAAGCAGGGCAACAGAACCGCAGCGGCCAGCTGAACAAGAACTACCGCGGTTCGTCGAAGGGGTCGAAGCCGAGGTCGCCGATTACCTGAGCGCGCCTGGCCGCGCTCGGGTTCCACTCCAGATGCCTCGGATACGACAAGCCCAGCGCGGCAGCCGGCGGTCGGGCCATGTATTCAGCCTTCGGACAGCAGTCGACGTGCGGGCACTCCTCAAGCGACCGGTTGCACAGAGCGCACAACAGCCCGCGGACCAAGCCGGTCTCGTGGTCATGATCCACCATGCGCCCCGGAAACAGCCCGCACAGATGGCAGTACGGGCCCAGCGCCTCGACCAACGCCGCGCGCATACGGCGCACCGCCGCAGTCTTCGCCGGGGCCGGCGGCCAATCATGCTGCGTTCGGTGCCACGCGCCCCGGCAGCGCTCATGCGGGGGCACCTCGAAGACGCCGGACCGCTGCTGTGCGGGCCGGACGTGCCACGCTGCCACCACGCTCTCCAGCTGGAACCCGGCGGGCACGGCCGCACTCGTGCGCTCGTATGCCCCATCGCTGTCCTGGTGGAAGTCGCAGTGCTGCTTGTGTAGCCACCCCCGCTCGGTCTCGGCTTCACCGCACAGCATGCGATCGCCGCGCAACAGGTGGGCCCGTCCGTCATCACCGACCACGGCGACGGGCGGTGTGAAGCCCGGGCGTGGACCTTCCATGCACGGGCGGCCAGCACATTCACGCATCATCTCTTCGATTCCAGCCACGCCGAAGTGCGCGAACGCCCACAACAGCTTCGCGCGACGGTACGGCGCCAGATCGTCCAGGCTCGGCATGCGGGCATCGTCGCGCACACCACTGACATTCGGATGACCGAGGCGCGGGCACACTGGACACGTGAGCACCCCATTTCTCAGGTTGCTCGATGCCCCCTCGTACGAGCCCCACCATGGCGCATTCGGTCCCTTGGCACCGCCTGCCCAGCCGCGTGACACTGCTGCTCAAGCGCAGGCAATCGTTGAACGACACAGGGGGAGACGTATGTTGCGCGGAAAGATCAAGAAGGCCATGACCGCTGGAGGTGCCGCTCTCGGACTCTCGGCAGGACTCCTATTAGGGCCGCTGGGCGCCACACCAGCGTCCGCCACACCCTCCGATTGCCACACCGGCACGATCATTGACTCGCCGGAGGGTGGTTGGGCGGACTGCTACTCGGGGACCGGCCACTTCCGGGCAGAGATCTACTGCACGAACAATCCGAAGTCCGGCTGGGGCATCTACCGCTTCGGACCCTGGCTGCGGCCCGAGGCAAATGCCACCTCGAGCGCGTACTGCACGAGCGATTACCCGTACGTCGTGGACGAAGCCTACGACCTCGCTAACTGGTAGGTCGGCGGACCGTGTCGGTACCCGGGCCGCGACCACGGCGACCCGGGGCGCGTACAGTCGGGTCACGGCATGACACGAACGCCGAAGCCGGACGCGGCTAAGGTCTCTCGGGGCCCGTGCAGGAAGTCGCCGGCAACGGGGACGACCGAGGGCGGCGTGCGACGCCCGAGCCGCAAGGCCAAGGGTCACAGACTCCGCGCGAACGGCAGGGCGCGCACGCCGATCCCTTCGGGGCAAAGGTCCACAGGGTCCCGCGCACCACAGAGTTCCCGAGGGGTGGCTGCCGCTCTCCCGCAGCGTGGTGCACTCGGCAGATCACTTCGGGAAGCGGTAACCGCAAGGCCCGTGACGGCGTCCCGCCCTAGGCAACGGGACGCCGTGAGCCGCAGCTCGGCCCGGGCTACTTGTAGAAGACGGCCACGCCCCCGTGGTGGGAGCACGCGCCCTGGTGGTGCGCGGCGAACGAATAGGTGCCGTCATTGCACATGGCCGTAGCCCCGTTCCCGGCATCGCTGCCCGACGAGCTGGAGCCGCCGTCGGACGAACCACCCGACGAACCACCGCTGCTCCCCGAATCCACGGCCGCCGCATGCGCCGTGACGGTCACCTTCACCTTGACCGTCTTCGTCGCCGTGATCGTCGGCGCAGGCTTCGCAGCCGCCGTCTCCGTCGCCGTGGCCGTCACGGTCACCGTCGCCGCCGGCTGCACCTTGTCCGATGCCGGCTTCGCATCGGCCCCGTTATGTTGTCCACTCGCGCCGGCACCGATGCCGACGAAGAAGGCGAGGCCCATCGCTGGCAGCACGTATCGCTTCCGCGCCCACTTCGGCGCCGTTCGTACGAGCGGCTGCGACGGCATCGTGTACGGGTTGCTCATGCGTCCCCCAGGGTGTGTTGGAGGGAAGACCGTAGCGGCGGATGTGACGCCTGTGTGGAGCTTCCGTGTAGTAGTCGCCTATTCGTGACGTATCGGCTGCTGGTCAACGACATCACCGGCGCAGTAGAGCTGGACGCCCGGTTCGAACCCTGCCCGCTCGATCATCGCGTCGGCGCTGTCTACCTTGTACCGGCAGTGCGCGCCCGCCACCGTCGGGTGCGGAAGCCGGATTTCCCCGACCCCCTCAGTCATCGTGCCGGTCTCGCCCTGGTGCGGGCCGTTCATCACGTAGTAGTGCATGGCGCGCACTCTGGATCCGGCCGCCTGGATTCGCAAGCCGTCTCGCAAACGACCAGATCACCCGCAACGGCTGCTAATCGAAGGGTCGTTGTCAGACCCTCGTGCCATGCTGCACTTCAACTACCTGAAGGAGGTGAGTAAATATGACCAGAAAGCAGCAGGCGGCCGTCGCCATGGTCGCGGCCCTGGCCGCGCAGGCGTACCTGGGCAAGGTCGCCAAGCAGCAGGGCGCCGCGCTCGGCCTGTCCGTCGTGACCGTGGGCCTGATCGGCTACGCCATCAGCACGGCTCTGTAGCCGAAACCGGGCCCTGGCTCTGCCGCCCAAATCGGCGAAGCCAGGGCCCGACTTGACCTATGCGACGTGCGATGGCGTGCTACCGACCTTGCGGTCCCCGACCCGGTATCCCAGCCTCCGGTCGAGTTACACCATGGCCGCCCTGCTGGGCGCGTCCAGCGGGACTCGAACCCGTGCTTCCACGCACTAACCGGCACGTCGCCAGCCGGATGCGCCCAGCATATGGCCCGATCAGGCCTCGTCGTCGTACAGCGCGGGGAAAGAGCGGCGGGCAACACCTTCGGCATAGGCCATCGCCTGAGCCAGCTTCTCGGGATCCGGTGATCCCGGGTTGCGGATCCCCTCGGCCCAGCCCTCGGCTACGCACCGCGTCAGGTGGGCCATCGCGGCGTCGTACTCCTCAGCCGGGCTCTTCACGCCGAGCAGGCGGCGAATCAGACGGCGCATGCGGCCAGCATGGCACGCCCAACCATCCGGGCACACTGGCAGCGTGAGCACCACACGCACCGGCCGCGACGGCCGGCCTCTCGTCCTGACCACCCAGGCCGCCTACTCCCTCGGCATGAGCCCCAAGCAGTTCCGCGACTGGGCGCGCCGTCGCACCCTCACCCCGGCCGGCTTCCGGCCCAACCCCAACCGCGGCCAAGCGCTGGCCCTGTGGGACCTCGCCGACATCGCCGACGCCGTACGCCACCGGCACGCCCAGAAGCCCATGCGCCAGAGCGCCTGACCTGCACCGGCTTGACATAGATCACGTACGACGCTCATTCTGTGAGACGTTGGCAGCGCTGTCGTGAGGGTCTCCCACCAAATCACTGCCACCCCGCAACATTCCGAGCCCGGCCATAGAGCCGGGCTCTCGCATGTCCCGGGGGTGGAGCCGTGCCCCAGCTGTCCGAGCAGGAGATCGCCCGCCGCACCCGGCAGGCCCGCAGCGGCCGACCCTGGCGCCGCCTCCAAGCCCAGGTGTACGCCGAGGAGACCCACTGCTGGTGGTGCCACAGGTGGGTCGACCAGGCTCTGCCTGGCACCACACACCCCATGGCGCGCACCGTCGACCATGTCGTCCCGCTCTGGCTCGGCGGAGATCCGCTCGACAGATCGAACGTCCGGCTCGCCCACCGCCGGTGCAACACGGCCCGGAACAACCAGCTGCGCGCCGCGCAGCAGCCGCGCCCCAGCTTCACCGTCGACGCTGCAATCCTGTGACCTGGGAAAACGTTGGAATGTCCGAATTTCCGGACCATGATCGACTTTTTTTGATCAAGGGCTGGACGACCCCGCCCCCACCTGACCCTCCCTCTCCCCCCGCGATTTTTGGGCAGCGCCAAGCGATCATGGAGGGAGAGGGAGACGGTGTCTGATGAGCCTGCCAGTCTCGGTGAACGGGGTCGCCGGATGTGGCGGGAATCCCTGGCGATCTGGTCTCTGACCCCAGCTCACCTGGTGCTGCTGGAGGAGGCTTGCCGGATCGCTGACCGGCTCGAACTTCTTGACTCCATACTGCGCGCGTCCTCGGCGGATGTCAACACTGATGTCACGCAATTCCCTGATATTTGGGGAGTGTTGGGGGAGTCTCGGCAGCAATCTGCGGCTCTCAAGGCCCTTCTGGCGGAGATCCGGCAAGGCCAGTACGGCGCCTCTCCGGCCACCGTTGATCCGACGGGGGGTGCGGGTGTCTCCGACCTCACCGCGCGGATCGCACGCAAGCAGGCCGAGGGTTGAGCTCGGGCCGCCGTCCGCATACACGCTCGGGCCGGAGGCGTGCGAACTCGCCGAACGCGCCGGGCTCATCGCGGACCCGTGGCAGGCCGACAGCCTCGACCTGATGATGTCCGTCCGCCCGGACGGGAAGTGGGCGTGCTTCGAGTTCGCCGAGTGGGTGCCGCGCCAGAACGGCAAAGGCGCGATCCTGGAGATCCGGGCCCTGGCCGGGTTCCTGCTCCTGGGCGAGCAGCTGATCATGTGGTCGGCGCACGAGTACAAGACGGCCATCCGCGCGTTCCGGCGGATGAAGCAGTTGCTGAAGCGGCTCGGCAAGCAGGTCGGCGCGAACGAGAACCTCCTCGAAGTCGACGGCATCCGCATCAAGGTCATCAACACCAACGGTGAGGAAGGCTTCGAGCGCCTCGATACCAACGCCGAGCTGAAGTTCATTGCCCGCAGCAAGGGCAGCGGCCGAGGATTCACCGGCCACCTCAACATCATCGACGAGGCGTTCGCCTACACGTGGGAGCAGAACGAGGCCCTCATGCCGACGATGCGGGCCGTCCAGAACCCTCAGATCGTCTACACGTCGACGCCGCCGCTCTCCGGCGACACGGGCGCCGTGATGTACGCGCTGCGCGAGCGAGCCGAAGCAGGCGGGGACGCCTCACTCGGCTACCGCGACTGGGGCCTCGACGGCGACCTGGACCACCTCACGGACATCGACCTGGACGACCAGGCGCTGTGGGAGGAGACCAACCCGGCGTGGGGCCAGCGGGTCACCGAAGAGGCGACCGCGCGCGACCGGCGCGGCATGTCCGATCAGGGCTTCGCGCGGGAGATCCTCGGTATCTGGCCCAAGCGCGCCGAAGGCTCCACGGTCATCGACCCGGCCAAGTGGGCGGCCATGCTCGACGAGGCATCGCAGCGCGACCGGGACGCCGGCCTGGCGCTCGGTGTCGACATCAGTCCGCTGCGGGACTCGTCGGCGATCTGCGTGTACGGGCTCCGCGCGGACGGCATGGGGCACGCTCAGATCGCCGACTACCGTCCCGGCACCAGGTGGCTCATGCCGCGCCTGGTGGAGCTACGGGAGGCGCTGGAGCCGCTGACCATCGCGATGGGCAAGGGCACGTTCGCGTTCCTGAAGACCGCGCTCGACAAGGAGAACTTCGAGCTTCCGGACGATCCGGAGGAGCCGGAGCCCGGTGACCTCGCGGTGACGGGTGCGCTCGACATGGCGGCCGCCGCCGGGCAGGTCCTCGACGGCGTCCGGGAGCAGGCGTTCCGGGTCGTGCCGAACCGGCACCTCGACGTCGCCGTGGCTGGCGCGAAGACGAAGGCCTCTGGCGACACCATCGCGTGGACCCCGACCAAGTCCGACGTGGACATCACTCCGCTCGTCGCGATGAGCCTCGCCCGCTGGTCGTACGACGCCCGCTCGCACCTACTCGCCGACGCCGAATACGACGTCACGGAATCGGTCTACTAGGGGGTGCGCGTGGACGTCCCGGAGCACATCGAGGTGCGGAGGTTCTCAGCGTTCGTTCCGGTCACTGCGCAGCAGCTGCTCGACGCGGGGCTGCCGCTGCTGGAAGGCATGGAGCCGCCGCCCGCGCGGCCCGCGCCGTCGCGGCGCGTCCGCTGGC
>NZ_JAPHNL010000056.1 GCF_026274175.1 Streptomyces beihaiensis | reverse complement strand
GTGACCCTCAAACGCACGGCGGCGCCGTCGAGTTCCACGGGGCGGCCGGAGGCTGCGCGGGTGCGCTCGGTGCCTGCCCGGACGGGTTCGTGGCCGGGTCCGGGTCCGGGTCCGGCAGCTCCGGTTCCGCGGGCCCGGCCGCAGGCGTGGTCGACGGCCCGGCCGCGGGCGGCGGGTCGTCCGACCACGCCAGGTACGCCCCGCAGTTGCCGCAGAAGTCGTCTTCGGGGCCGTTGGACGCCCCGCACGCGGGACACGCGCGCATGGCGTCACCTCCCTTCGTCGGGGGGCGGGCCGGGCAGGACCTCCACCCGGCAGGCGGTGTGGACCGGGGACATGGTTCGCACGATGGCGTGGACGCGGTGTGCGTCCACCCGTGCCGCGTCGCCGTCCGGCGGCCATACACGGATCACGGGCTCGCCCACCGGCTCGGGCGGCAGGTCGGTGCCGGCGGTCCGGGACCACCAGGAGCCGCCGTCGTTCGTCACCTGGGCGTGGACGCCGAGCGCGAGGCGCAGCGCCTCGACGAGGCCGCGCCCGGTGCCGCGCCACCGGTGCAGTTCCACCGCCCGTTCGACCGCCGCGCGGCGCAGCGCCACGGGCCTGCGCGGGTCGTCGTCCGCGCCCACCCACGACGCCAGCCAGGCCAGGAAGTCCGTCGGGGTCACGCGGGGATCGAAGTACGCGGGCAGGTTGTCCAGGGTCGCGAAGACCGGGGCGAGGACCGTGTCGAGGCCCGCGGTGAAGCGTTGGGCGAAGTCGTCGTCGGCGTACAGGGCGGGCAGTTGCGCGCCGATCGGGTGGCGGCTCGGCAGGCCGGGTACGGCGGCCCGGCTCACCGCCCCGCCTCCGGCTCGACGGCCGTGACGACCACTTGGTGCTGGTAGGAGAAGACCAGGGCGCCCGAGGCCACGTCGACACGGTCGGCCGGAGTGCCGCGCCGCCCGGTGATCGGGTCGGCGGGGAACAGCCGGATCTCCTCGATCAGCGCGTTGCCGGTGGCGCGTTGCAGCACGCCGAACACCTCCCCGTACTGCACCGGCCGCCCGAACGGCCATCCGGTGCCGTCCGGTCCGCCGTGCAGCGGGTTGAGGTGGCGGTACAGCGCGGCGAGCGCCGCGTCACGCACGCGGTCGGTGTCGTCCGGCGCCGCCGCGAGCCGGGCCACCACGGTGACGCCCTGGTAGACGGGCGGCTCCACCACGAGGCGGGTGCCGATCAGGCGGCGCTCGTCGAGGCTCGCGGTGATCGCCTCCAGGACCTGTTCGGAGGGGATCAACTGCTCGAAGCGGAGCCGGTCGTCGCCCTCGTCGGCGACGGCGTCCGGCACCACCAGGACCCGTACCGCCCCTGGCCCCTGCGCGGCGGGCAGGCAGCGGACCCGACGCACCGACGGCGCCGCCTGGCGGGCGATGGTCTCGTAGTCCTCGGCGGTCACCGCGCGCTCCTGCATCCGCAGCGCGTCCGGCGCCCGCAGCTTGGCGTTGTCGAGGGTCTCGCCCGCGACGCCACCGCGCGCCGCCTCCCGGTTGGTGACCCGGGCGATGTACGGGACGGAGCTGAGCAGCACGGAGATCGCGCCGCGCGCGACGTTGCCCGCCGGTCCGCCGCCGGTGCGGTAGCGGGACACGCGGATGCGGGCGCCCTTGGGCGGTACGGCTCCGCACGGGCGCAGCGTGCCGTCCGGCTCGCGCAGCACCGGGGGGAAGGAGAACTCGCCGGTGGTGGCGTCGACGCGGACGTGCCGGTCGGCGGGCCCGGAGCGGCCGAAGTGCTCCACGACCTCCCAGCGCTGCCATCCGTCGGCCGACGACACCTCGACCGCGGGAGGCTCGCCGTCGAGGAGGACGGGCGGGCGGCCGAGCCGGAACGTCTGCCCGGCGACACCCTCCGAGGTGCCGAGCGGCACGTCGGTGACGGTCTCGGCGTGCTCCACGGACATGGTGCCGCCCACGGTGAACACCGCGGCCTCGCGCACCGTCGGGGACTCCGAGTAGAAGGGCTGCCCCGGCTCGGGCTCGGTGACGCGGCAGCGCAGCCAGCCGGCCCGCGTGCCGCCGATGACCGACGCCGTGTGCCCGGCGGGCACGTACACGATGACCTCGCCGGGGCGGTTGAGGCCGCCGGTGGTGTCCTCGCCGGTCTCGCACATCCGCCAGGCGCCGCCGTCCCACGCCTCCCACACCAGCGGCGGCTGGCGCGGGTCCACGCCGACGCCCTCGACGCGGCTGTCCAGGTGCACCGCGACGACGCAGCGGGGCACCGCGGTAGGCAGGCCGAACAGCAGCGCGTCGCCGGGCTCCGGTGCCGCCTGGAAGCACGGCACGTCGGCGCCCTCGGCGCCCTCGGCGTTCACGGCGTTCTCGGTGATCTGCTGGGTTCTGTCGATCTGCTCGCCGCCGCGGGGCGCGGTCACCAGGCGTGTCAACTCACTCGGCAGGATGCGTAGTTCGTCGGTGGTCGCGAAGACGACCGGCTCGTCGCTCGCGCCGCGCGCGGTGGTCACCTCGGTTCCGGCGGGCAGCACCACCGTGTCCGGCTGGGGCGCCGACAGCCAGAAGTCGACGTCGGCGCGGGCCGCGGCGGGCGGGAACAGGCGGATGTCCAACAGGTCGAGGAACGCGGTGTAGTTCTTGTCCGGGACCCGGTTGAGCCGGTACAGCAGCTGGTCCACGAGGTGGGCGAACGTCTCGATGAGGGTGACGCCCGGGTCGGAGACGTTGTGGTCGGTCCACTCCGGGGCGCGCTGCTGCACGTACCGCTTCGCCTCGTCGACGAGTTGCTGGAAGCGGCGGTCGTCCAGGTTGGGGGAGGGAAGAGCCATCAGTCGGCGACCGTTTCCTCGGCCCCCTCCTCGGAGGGGATCGTGTAGAAGGGAAAGACCAGGTTGCGCCGGTCGTTGGTGGAACGCACGGTGTAGTGCACGTCGATGTAGAGGGTGCCGTCCTCGACGGCGTCGAAGGCGACGACCACGTCGTCGACGGCGATGCGCGGCTCCCACCGTTCCAGGGCCTCGCGCACCTGCTGCCCGATCCGTCCGGCGGTGGCGCCGTCGCCGGGTGCGAAGACGTGGTCGTGGATGCCGCAGCCGAACTCGGGGCGCATGGGGCGTTCGCCGGGCGCCGTGCCGAGCACCAGGCGGATCGCCTCCTCGATCTCCTGCTCCCGCTCGACCATGCCGATCCCGCCGGTGGGCCCGACCCGCAGCGGGAAGCCCCAGCCGCGGCCGATGAACCGCTCGCTCATCACACGCCCCCGATCAGGACGTTCATGGCGCCGGTCAGCACCATCGCGCCGCAGGCCGTCTTGTCGCGTGCCCGCGCGGCCGGCAGCCCGCCGATGAGCACCGCGCCCGAGGCGAGCCCGGCCGGGTCGGGCACGATCACGTTGGCCGGTCCCAGGGCGGCGTGCGGGGCGACCGGGCAGACCGTGAGGCTGCCCACGACCGCGGCGGGGCGGCCGCCGATCAGCACGCGCGCCACCGCCGGGGCGGCGCCCGGCGGCGGGGTGGCGATCCGGCCGCCGTGGTCGGTGGGGTCACCGGTACGGGCTGCGGCTGGCATGCGGTACTCCTTGCGGCGGGAGGGGGGTTGAGGGGCGGACAAGGGGATTCGGGGACTGAGGTCAGTTGATGCGGATGAGCTTGGCCTTGAGGACGGCGAGCAGGCCGCCGTCGACGGTGACGTCCGACGAGCCGTCGACGCTCACGTTGCGGCCGCCGATCCTCACCTTGGCCCTGCCGTTGATGTCCACGTTCCGGCCGGACACGCTCACGTCGCCCTGGCGCGCGTCCAGGGTGATGCCCTTCTTGTCGAGCAGGACGGAGGAGAGAGGTTTCCGTCCGCCCTTCGCCGCGTACACCGTCAGCTCGATCCGGTCCCTGCGGCTGTCGAGGAAGACTTCGAGGCGCTCGTCGGCGGACATGAGCCGCACGCCGGAGCGGCCGGGAGCGCGCGCGTCGAGCAGCTCGACCCGGTGGCCCGAACGCGACACGAGGGAACGGCGGTTGACCCGCCCGGTGGTCTTGTCGATGAGCGGGACGTCGTGCGGCGACGGCCGGTCCACACCGTTGTAGAGCCCTCCGATGACGTACGGGCTGTCGAGCAGGCCCTGTTCGAAGCCGACCAGCACCTCGTCGTTGACCTCCGGGCTCACCACTCCCCCGCCGCCCTTGCCGCCCCACTGCACGGTGCGCACCCAGTCGGTGACGTACGTGTCGTCCAGCCAGGGGAACTTCAGCCGCACCCCGCCGTTCTCGGCGCCGCCGGGCTCGCGTACGTCCGTCACGACGCCGATCGCCAGGCCCGGCATGCGCGGGCCGCGCCCCGGCGCGTTGGCCCCGGTGACCAGGCCGGTCAGGGAGCGGTCGGGGCTGGCGCTGACCCACACCGTCGTCCGGTAGCCGCCGTGCGGCTCGATGACGTGCCGTACCGCCGTCGCCGTGTACGTGCCGGAGAACGCCTGCCCCACGTTGCCGAGCGCGACGGGCTCGCCCGCCCGTAGCCGCGGGTTTCCCTCGGCGAGCACCTCAAGCTCGGCGAACTGCGCGCCGACCTGCTCGGCCACGGCGTCGGCGACGGCGGTCGTCTCGGCCTGGGTACGGTACGGGGTGTCGGTGACGGTCAGCTTCGACGCCGTGCCGAACCGGGCGGCCAGCGCCGGACTCAGCCCCGGCACGACGGTCTCGCTCTCCACCGACGGGCTGCGGGCCACCAGCGGCCGCTTGGTGGTGACGTCCCAGCCGCGCACCTCCACCTGCGAGGCCCCGTCCGCGGCCGACAGGGCGGCCCGCAGCGCCAGCAGGTTCCGCCCGTACTCCAGGACCATCGGGTTCCGGGTGGCCGGGGTCGACGGCGCGGGCGCGCCGGACGCCTTCTCCGGCTTGGTGAACTGGAGCACGCCCTCGTCGTCGACGCGCACCCGCGCGCCGCTCTCGCCCGCCAGGAACTGCAGGAACTCCCAGTCGGAGACGTTCGCCTGCGAGAGCTGCTGGTACGTGACCGGCGCGGCCTGCACGGTTCCGCAGGCGAGGCCCGCACCGGCGGCGACCTTGCGGACGATCGCCGACGCGGTCATGTTCCGGTACGCGACCACCTTGCGGCCCCGTTGCAGTCGGTGTTCCTTGGAGTAGGCGCGCACCACGGTGAACGAGCCCGTACTGTCCCGGTCCACCTCCAGGGCCGTCACCTCACCGTTGAACAGCCGCTCGCGTGCCTGCCCGGACACCGTCACCACGGACACCCTGAGCGGCGTGCCGATGGTGATGCCGGTCGCCTTGAGGAACTCGTGGTCGGGGTCGCGGAAGGTGAGCTGTGCCGCGTCGGGCAGGCCCGTGTTCTCGTCCACGACGCACTCGACCAGCTGGGCGGCCCAGATCGGCGGGAGTTCGCCGGGTGTCTCCACGACGGGGTCGGCGGCGAACGACCGGCCGCCCCGCGCCTCGGGTGTGGTCACCGCTCCTCCTCGGCACCGGCGTCGCGCAGCCCCGGGACCACCAGTTCGGTGCCGGGCACGAGCGCCATCGGGTCGTCGATTCCGTTCGCCTCCGCGATGACCCGCCAGGCCGTCGCGTCGCCGTACTCGCGCCAGGCGAGGAGCGCGAGGCTGTCGCCCGCCACGACGGTGTGCGTACTACGGGCGGTGCGTGCGCCGGATGTGGGGTTCTGGCCCGGCGGATCGACACTCGCCTCCTCGATGGACAGGGCGCAGGTGGCGCGCAGCGGCCTGCCGTCCACGTCGAACAGCGTGTACGACACGGAGAGGCTGGACAGCACCCCGTCGAACGACGTCGTCCGCGCGGTCCCCCACTCGAACCGCACCCACGGGCTGGCCGGCTTCTTGCGGCCCAGGCTGGCCTTGGTCGGCACGCACCCCTTCATCAGCTTCTCCACCGCCCGCTCCACGGAGTTGTCGTGGGTGGCGGTGGCGTCCAGGAACACTTCCAGGCTGAGGGTGCGCGGGCCGCTGCCGACGAACTCCGGCAGCGCGGACTCCCCCGCCATCCGGGACGGGGTGCGCCGCCACTCGGTGCTCTTGCTCAACTGGATGGTGGAGGGGTTGAACTGGAGGTTGAGCCGCGTGATCGTCCCGCCGGGCTTCGCCCCGACGGACGCCGGGGGTTCCTTCAGGGTCAGTTGGGCCCTGGTCCTGCTGGAATTCGAGCGGACCGCTGGGGGCATACCGGGCCTCCTTTCCGAGGCTGCGAAGGCGTGAGGGTCGTACGGGTCAGGACGGGCGCAGCCCCTGGTGGGCGATCTCCAGGGTCTCCACGGCTGCCTGGGAGGTGGCCGGGTCGAACGAGGGCCCCTGCCAGCGCACCGGGACGATCCCGGTCACCTGCCAGCTGATGATCGGGGTGAGGTCCGGTTTCAGCGCCACGATCTCGCCGTCCTTGGGCCGCACCCGCTTCAGCGTCTCGTCGAGCCAGCGGGCGATCTTCGCCGTGTCGGCGGTGACCGGCCGGGTGAGCGTGATGTTCGACCAGGTCACGCGGCCGGGCAGCTGCCAGGTGAAGCCGTTGTTGCCGCCCTCGGCATAGCTCTCCATCTCGACCTCGGCTCCCATGCCGGAGCAGGTGTGGAAGGCGCCCAGGTCGTTGCCGCCGATGGCGAGCCTGAAGAACACGCTCGTGGCGAAGATGTTGTCGGTCATCGCTCCGTCATCCGTTCCTTGCGCTCAGGTGCTTTGCGCTCACGTTCCACGTCCTCAGCGGCGTCCGTCGTAGGGGCGGCCCGTACGTTCCCTGCCGCGCCGCAGTTCGGTACGGAGCAGCCGGGCCATCGGGTCGAGCAGGCGGCGCGCCAGGGCGTCCAGGTCGATGCCCGGGTCCTGCGGTGATTCGGCACGCCGGTCGGTGGCGGTGCCGGTGGCGGTGGCGGTGCCTCTGACGGCGGCGGACGTGCCGCGCGCGGCGACGGACGACGTGGACGCCGACCGCGAACGGCCGTGCGGCCGCGCCCCCGTTCTCGGCGGTGCGCCCTTGAAAGGGGCCGGAGCGGGGGCAGCGGCGGAGGCGTCGGAGACATCGCGTTGGACGGGTGCCGCCGTTCTGGCACCGGACGTGCCGGCCTGCGGCCGTACCACGGGAACGCGGACCTCCGGCGGCGTGTGGGGGCCCGGCGGCCGGTCCCCGAGCGGTGGCGCCTGCGGCGCGGTGACCGGCAGAGGCCCCGCCGGAACGGTGGCGGCAGCGACGGTTGTCGCCGACCCCGGCGGCGCGGGCCGGACGACCGGGCCCTCCCGCCCGGCGAGCGGGGCGACGGAGGCGCGCTGGACCTGTGGCGCGGCTGGCTGGGGACCACCTGCCACCGGATACACGGGGTCGTCGCCCTGACCGGCAACGGCACTGCCGGGCCAACGCGCGGCCACCACCGGGCGGGCGCCGGTGCGGGGCTCGGCGGGCGGTTCCGCCGTTTCCGGGACACGGGTGCTCAGCGCGAGCGGGCGGGCCGCAAGCAACTGGAGGGTGCGGGCCACCGGACGCGTACCTGCCTCCTCTGCCCGTACTCCCCTTCCCGCCTCTTCCGCCGTGCTTGCCGCGCCCGTCGGCCCCAGAGCCCGGACAGCGACGACCGGCCCCGGCGAAGATCTGTCCGTCCCCACAGGAGTGGGGGCGACGCCGGAGGACATCGGGTGGAGCTGGACCGTGGGAGCGGGAGCGGGAGCGGGAACAGGAGCCGGGGCAAGGGCAGGAGCCGGAGCGGGGGCAGGAGCCGAGGCGGGGGCGGAGGCGGAGGCGGAGGCGGAGGCGGCCGCAGGATCAACTGGTGTTGCGGATTCCACCTCGCGCTGCACGACAGGCAGCGCCGGGCCGGGCCCGGCAACGGGAGTCCCGGCGGCCGACGCGCCGGCGCCGGGCAGCGCGGCGCTCGGCGGCAGCGCCGACAACGGCGCCCCCAGACCGCCCCGCACACGGGCGCCATCCAGCACACCACGCACGGCCCCACCCACATTCACATCCGCGCTCGGGGCATCGGCCACACTCGGGGCATCGGCCACACCGTCCGACTCACGCTGCACCACCGGCAACACAGCCCCAGACGCGCCAGCACCAGCACCAGCACCAGCACCAGGCACAGCCGTCCCAGACACGGCCCTCCCGGGCACATCGGCGCTCGGCGGCAGCGCCGACAACGGCGCACCCAGACCGCCCCGCACACGGGCACCCTCCGTCTCACGCTGCACCGCGCCCGGCACCACAGCCCCGGCCACGTCAACGCTCGACGCCGACGCCGACGCCGACGCCGCCGACGGCGCACCCGGCGCGTCGGCCGCACCGCTCGACTCACGCTGCACCACCGGCAACACAGCCCCAGACACCCCCTGTTCGGGCACACCGGCACCGGACGGCAACACCGAAGACGGCCCACCCGAACCACCGCGACCACCGTGCACGCGGGCGCCATCCACCTCACGCTGCACCACCGGCCCCGCAGTGCCCGGCACCACAGGCGGCCCGGGCACCACAGCCCCGGCCACGTCAACGCTCGACGCCGACGCCGCCGACGGCGCACCCGACGCGTCGGCCGCACCGCTCGACTCACGCTGCACCACCGGCAACACAGCCCCAGACACCCCCTGTTCGGGCACATCAGCACCGGACGGCAACGCCGAAGACAGCGCACCCGGACCACCGCGACCGCCGCGCGCACGGACAGCATCCAGCACGCCACGCACCACCCCGCCCACGTTCACATCCGCAGGCGGAGCCTCGACCGCGCCCTCCGCCTCACGCTGCACCACCGGCAAGGCCGGGTCGGGCACGGTGTCCGTGACCGACCCGGGCGACGAGGACGAGGACGGAGACGAGGACAGGGACGGCAACGGAGACGGCGACGGAGACGAGGAGAGGGACGGCAACGGAGACGGCGACGGAGACGGAGACGAGGACGGAGACGTCGACTCCTGCGTCGACGAAGCAGTCGTCGGGATGCCGAGGGGCGGTCGGCGGTCCTCCGGTGTGGCCGCGCGCTGCACCGGGGCCGCGGGTCCGGCGTCGGGGGGCGGCGTGGCGGCAGGTGGCAGGGCGGGGACGCGGCGTGCCGGCGCCGGGGGACGTCGGGCGGTGGTCAGCGCGGGGCGTAAGCGGCGGGGCCTGACCACCGGGCTGGACGGCGCGGGGTCACCGGAGGCGGCGGTCGGTGGTGCCGTCATGGGTCGGGGCACGCTCGCGTCGGCCGGCGGCGCGGCCGCGTCCGGTAGGACCGCCACACGCCGTACCAAGGGTGTCGGCGGGGCCGTCGGCCGCTCGGCCGAACCGGGTCCGCCCGCGACATCGCCGACTCCTGCGGCGTCCGGCTCCCCGGGGCGCAGCGCCCGCAGCAGCAGCGGGCCCCCGTCGGCGTGGGTCACCTGTGGGGCGGGTGGGCGGGCGATGTCGCGGACCAGGCCGGTCGGGGCGGACGAGAGGACCGCGTGGCCCAGACCGGTGTCGTAGGACGGGTTCTGCCAGGCGGCGAGGCCCGCGCGGAAGGCGAGCCCGTCGCTCACCCCGAGCGGGGCGCGGGAGACCGTGAGGCTCGGCGGTGCGGTGCGGCGCCAGCCGCCGTCCCAGTCGCCGGGCACCGATACCGATGCTGCTGCCGGGGCAGAAGTCGGGGCCGAGACCGGAGTCGGATTCGGAGTCGGAGCGTTCCGGTCCGCGCCGGAGCGGTGCCTGGGCCGGCGGCGCAGCCTGTCCCGCCATGCCATGTACGCTCAACCGCCTTCGTTCATACGGGTGTTGATACGGGCGATCTCCGCCACCCACTCGCGGCGTTCGCCGTGGGTGAGGTCGAGGATCTCCTCGCGTTGCCAGTGGAAGTGGTAGGCGACGTACGCGATCTCCTCCCGGAGCCGGGGAAGGGCGTACGTCACGATTCCCCCAGGCGCCCACCCGAGAGGTCGACCTCGAAGCCGCCCTCGCAGTGCGGGCAGGTCACCGCCGCACGCGTGTGGCCCTCGCTGTTGATCCGGCGGTAGAAGTCCTGGAGGAAGGCGACATCGGTGGCGTACATCCGCTCCACGACCCCCGCGTGCACATCGGTGATCGTGCCGATCCTGGTGATCACCTGGCCAAGGAGCACCACGCTCAGGTACGCGGGGTTCTCCTTGACCCGCAGGTCGATCTGGGGCCGCAGCTCGTCTCGCGCGGTGGCGAGCCGCATCGCGCCGTGCCGGTGCACCGTGCCCGACTCGTCCACGTACCCGCGTGGCAGCTCGAACTCGAACTCGGTGCGCAATCCGCTCCGAGACGCGTCGCGCGACCGGTTCTCCTGCCCCGGCCCGTTCTCCTCCCGGGGCCCGTTCCCCTCCCCCGGCGCCGGGGCCGCGGCGGCGGGCTCCGTCAGCGCGAGGATCTCGTCCAGGTTGCCCGCCGTCACCGTACGGCGTTTCATTCGACGGTTATCTCCTCGAACACGATCGTCACCGACTCGGTGGCCGGGGCGGACTCGCCCGCCTTCAGGGACGGGCCCTCCCACTTGGACACCCAGCCCTGCATCAGCTGGATGCGGCGGACCGTGTTGAGCTCGGAGTCCATGATCTCGATGGTGAGGTTCTGCCGCGCGGAGGAGACGGCGCCCTTGTTCAGGGTCTCCTTGATCCACTTGGTGAACTCGCTGCTCTTGTCGAGCCCCCGGGTGATCGTCACCTCGCCTGCCTGGCGGGCGCCGGGCTGCTTGCGGATGATCTGCTTGCCCCGGTCGCTGACCTGCTTGACCTCGACGACCTCCTCCTCGACGGTCAGCCCGGCGATCTCCTGGATCGACTCGACCCGGTAGCCGCCGAGTTGTACGCCGAAGACGTGGGTGGAAAGAGCGTCGCCCTCTGCCATGACTGTCTGTCACCTTTCCTTGCGGATCATTCGTCGATGAGGCTGGTGGTGTCGGAGAACTGGGCCAGCCGGAACACCACGAACTCCGCGGGCTTGACCGGCGAGACGCCGATCTCGCAGACGACCCGGCCCTGGTCGATGGATTCCTGCGGGTTGTTGTCGCGGTCGCACTTCACGTAGAACGCCTCTTCGGCCGTGCGGCCGAACAGGGCGCCGCGGCGCCACTCCTCGGTGAGGAACGCGGTGACGTTGCGCCGGATGCTGGACCACAGGCGGTCGTCGTTCGGCTCGAAGACCACCCACTGGGTGCCCAACAGGATTGATTCTTCGAGGTAGTTGAACAGGCGGCGTACGTTGAGGTAGCGCCAGGCCGGGTCGGAGGACAGGGTGCGGGCGCCCCAGATGCGGATGCCGCGGCCGGGGAAGGCGCGTACGCAGTTCACGCCGACCGGGTTCAGCAGGTCCTGCTCGCCCTTGCTGAGCCGCAGCTCCAGGTCCACCGCGCCGCGGATCACCTCGTTGGCGGGCGCCTTGTGCACGCCCCGCTCGGCGTCGCTGCGCGCCCACACACCGGCGACGTGACCGCTCGGCGGGACGGTGGCGTTGCGCCCGGCGGCCGGGTCGAAGACCCGCACCCAGGGGTAGTACAGGGTGGCGTAGCGGGAGTCGTAGCCCGCCTCGTCGTTGCGCCAGGCGCGCACCTGCTGGGCGGAGAGGCCGGGCGGGGTGTCGAGGACGGCGACCCGGTCGCCCATCTGCTCGCAGTGCGAGATCACGGCGAGCTGTACGGTGCGTACGCCCTCGGCGTCGATGTCGCCGCGCTGGTAGGCGCTCATCAGGTCCGGCACCGCGACCATGGTGATCTCGTCGATGGCCTCCAGGCCGCCGAACCCGGTGCGGGCCGAGGCGTCGCCCACGTACTCGGCCGGGTCGAGACGGGAGACGGCGCCGGAGGCCGAGGGGGCGGCCGGAGCGGCGGGGGCGTCGGGGATCGCCACGGTCCGGTTCGCGGGCCTGGTCTGGCTGGCGCCGCGCTGCTCGGTGACCTCGATCAGCTTGGAGGCGCGGGCCTGGGTGACCAGGTAGCCCTTGACGTTCTTGCGGGTGGACGCCTCGTACGTCTCCGCGACCCGGTCGCCCTGGCGGACCAGCAGCTTGAAGCGGTCCTCCGGCGGGTTCTCGCCGTCCATGTCGGCGATCTCCACCGACACGCCAAAGACCCCGGGCCTGGCCGCGACCAGGAAGCCGCCGAGTTCCACCGGCTTCGGCTCCGGCTCCGCCGCGACGGCCTCGCCGCGACGGTCGCCGTCGGCCGCCGGGCCGCCGACCCGCACCACGTACGCGGCGCCGCCGCCGTTGGAGAAGTACCCGTAGACCGAGTGGGCCAGGTAGGTGCCCTCGGTGAAACCGCCGAACTCCTGGGCGTACTGGTCCCAGCTGGTGACCAGCGTCGGCGTGTGGAACGGGCCCCGCTCGGCGAACCCTACGAACGCGGCGACGGCGGTGCCGACCCCTTCGATCGGTCGGGCACCGGACTGCACCTCCTCCACGTACACGCCCGGGGTGAGGTACGTCGGCATGCTTGCTCCTTCACGGCCTGCGGGTCACCTGTGTCCAGGCCGAGTCTGTGGGACCGGCTCGGCGGACGGCAGGGTCGCGGGGACCTGGCCGGGGGCAGTCCGGCTGCCTTTCCGTACCTCCCGTGCGGCCCGTCCCGGCAGTACCCGCCGCTGCCCCCGCGCTGCCCGTGCGGACCTGGACGGGCGGTCGGGGCGTCCGGTCCACTGGGGCGGAGGCAGGAGTACGCGCCGACGCCCGACGAGGAGGCAGTTGATGCAGAGGTCAGGACGGCGTGACGGGACGGCCCGGCGGGCGGAACAGGCCGAGCAGTCGCAGCGTGGCACCACCGCCACCCCACGGCAGACCTCGTCGGCCGGGGTCGCCGTCCCGCCCCCGCTCACCGCCGACGTACTGCGGGCGGCGCAGCGCGGCGCGGGCAATGCCGCGGTCACCGGCATGATCGCCCGCCGCGCCCGCGCCACGGCCGCGCCCGAGCAGTCGGACACCGGGGTGAACGCGGTCCTGCGCTCCGCGGGCAGGCCACTCGCGGCGCCCGTACGCCAGGAGATGGAGTCCCGGTTCGGGACCGACTTCTCCGGCGTACGCCTGCACACCGGGCCCGCCGCCGCCCGCTCGGCCCGCGCGATCGGGGCGCGCGCCTACACCTCCGGCAGCCATGTGGTGATCGGCGCGGGCGGCGGCGACAAGCACACGCTCGCGCACGAGTTGACCCATGTCGTGCAGCAGCGCGACGGCCCGGTGTCGGGCACCGTCACCGGGCACGGCTTCGCGGTGTCGGATCCGGGCGACCGTTTCGAGCTGGCGGCGGAGGCCAACGCGCGTCGGGTGCTCAGCGGGCCGGTGCCGCAGGCGCGGACAGCGGACGGCCCGGCCGCCGCGAGGGGTCCGAAGCGCCGCGTCGCCGGGGGCGAGCCCGCCGTCCCCGTACAGCGCTATCGCGACGTGTCGGCCCAGGAGAGCGACGAGATGGACCTCTCCGAGGCGAGCAGCATCGCCGTCGACCGGATCTCGGACAACGGGCTGATCGCGGTGGCCGGGCGGCAGGAGGCGTACGCCGACGCCGAGTTGTTCGACCGGGCCAACCGGGAACTGGCCGGGCAGGACCGGATTCGCGTCCGTCTCGAACAAGGCCGGCAGGCACTGATCGGCGGCCGTCAGCTCTACCGCGTGCTGCCCGTCCTCGCCTCCCGCGAGGCGGCCGACTGGCCGGGCGCCGCCCACGGCCACGAGCCCGTCCTCGGCGACACCCCTCAGACACGGGCCGACAAGCTCGCGGCCTACAAGACCAGCCTGACGGCACTGCCGGCCGATCACGGTGACCTCCTCGCCTCGGCGCTGCGCCTGACGGGCGGTACCGACACCCAGGCGATCGACCGGCTGCACCAGCGGTTGCTCGCTCTCGCCAACCGGGAGATGGGCGCGCAGTGGGCGGCCGACCAGGTTCCGGTGGACCCCAGGAGGGAGCCCAACTTCCCGCAGACGGCGGTGAAGTGCCTCACCCAGCTCGCCATCGACCGGGACGCCTCCCGCGAACCGGAGCAGGTTCTGACGGATCTGCTGATCACCCTGCCCAACGACTGCCAGGCCGCCGCCGAACGACTGATCGGCAAGCCCTCCGAGGGCCTCGCCCACCCACGGGCCACTCCCGCGGTCGGCGAGAACCACTACGTGAACCTGCGGAACGTCGCCGGAGGCCGCTGGCAGAACCACTTCGCGGCGGTGATCATGCGTGACGGGCACGACTCACTGACGTACGAGACGGCCGCGGACAGCGCCAACCCCCTGAGCGAGGGGAAGTCCCTCGGCTACTTCGCGCTCTACGGGGCGGGCGGCACGCAGCAGTCCTTCGACGCCGAGATCGGGCGGCAGAACACGGCGCCGCGGGGTTGATGCCGTTGCCCGACCCGCCCCTCAGACGGCCGTCGCCTGCGCCAGATACGGCCCGAACTCGCTTTCGAGGACCAGTCGTCCGAGCTTGCGGTACTCCTGGGCGACCGCCGTCACCGCCTGCCGCATGGTGAGCGGCGTGCCGGACTCCGCCGCGAGGTAGGCCGCCGTCACCGCGCAGGCGCGGATGGAGCCGCCCGCGAGTTCGAAGCGGTCGGCGCAGAAGGCGAGGTCCAGGTCCTCGGCGCGGGGCAGGCGTTCGCCCAGGCAGCGTTCCCACAGGGCGAGGCGTTGGGCGGGGTCGGGCACCGGGAAGTCCGCCACGACGTCGAGGCGGCGGGTGAACGCCTCGTCGAGGTTGGCCCGCAGGTTGGTGGTCAGCACGGCGATCCCGTCGAACGACTCCATGCGCTGCAACAGGTACGCCGACTCGATGTTGGCGTGCCGGTCGTGCGCGTCCTTCACCTCCGAGCGCTTGCCGAAGATCGCGTCGGCCTCGTCGAAGAGCAGCACCGCGTTGACCGCGGACGCCTCGGTGAAGATCCGCTCCAGGTTCTTCTCGGTCTCTCCCACGTACTTGTCGACGACCGTGGACAGGTCCACCACGTACAGGTCCATGCCGAGGTCCGCGGCGACGACCTCGGCGGACATGGTCTTGCCGGTGCCCGACTCACCGGCGAACAGCGCGATCACACCGCGGCCGCGGCCGCCGCCCGGCCGCATCCCCCACTGTCCGAGCACCTGCTCGCGGTGGCGGGCGCGCAGGGCGAGTTCACGCAGCCGCCGGTGGGTGGCGGGCGGCAGCACCAGGTCGTCCCAGCCGACGGCGGGCTCCACGCGGCGGGCGAGCCGGTCGAGTCCCGCCCCGTTCTGGGCGCGTACGGCGCGGCGCAGGTCCTCGGCGCCGACCGGGCGGCCCGCGAGGGCGGCCGTGCGCACCGCCACGTCGGCGGCGCGGCGCAACTGGCCGGAGTCCAGGCGGTGCGCGGCGACCGCTCGGGCGAGGGCTTCTACGTCGCCGGTTCGGGGGGCCTCGCCGGAGTTGTCCGCGCCCGCCTCCGCACCCGCCGCCCGGCCGAGGGCGTGCCGCCAGCGAGCGGCCTGCCGTTCCGGGGCGGGCGCCTGCACGGTCAGGACCACGGGGGTGTCCGCCGCCCATGCCGGGTCCCAGCCGACGGTGCCGTGCACGAGCAGGGGTGTTCCGCGCAGCGCCGCGCACAACTCCCTTAGCACGCGGGCGCGTTCGGCGGGCTCCGGGGGCAGCCCCTCCAGTGGGCCGAGGACGACACCGGCCCCGGTCAGGCGGGCCTCGCGGGCGGCCGCACGGGCGAGGGCCGGTACGTCGGCGGGGTGCCGGGCGAGCGCCGCCGCGTCCAGGACGAGCGGATCGAGCCCGGCCGTACGAGCCGCGGCGACGGCC
>NZ_JAPHNL010000055.1 GCF_026274175.1 Streptomyces beihaiensis | reverse complement strand
GGCCCAGGCGCTTCGGCGGCACGGCGGCACGGCGGCGACCCGGGGTCGCGCGGGGCCGCCCGCTCAGGGCATCGCCGCCGGAAGCCACCGACCACCACGGCCCCGGTGTCCGCCCGCCCCGCGTGAGGGGCCGGGGACGCCGGGGCCGCTGTCGTGCGCGCGCCGGAGGGGTCAGTCGGTGCCGAACTCCATGGCCGCGCGGTCGAGCATCTGGTCGTCCTCGCCCTCGACCGGGCCGCGGGAGGCGATGACGTCCGCACCGCCCTCGGGCATCGTGCCGATCAGCCCCGTCGAGGCGGCCTGGGCGGCGCCGACCAGCGTGCCCTCCTCGGCGGCGGTCGTGCCGACGATGCCGAGTCCGGCGTACTGCTCCAGGCGGGCACGCGAGTCCGCGATGTCCAGGTTCCGCATGGTGAGCTGGCCGATCCGGTCCACCGGGCCGAACGCGGCGTCCTCGGTCCGCTCCATGGAGAGCTTGTCCGGGTGGTAGCTGAACGCCGTACCGGTGGTGTTGAGCACCGAGTAGTCCTCGCCGCGCCGCAGCCGCAGCGTCACCTCGCCGGTGACCGCCGAGCCGACCCAGCGCTGCAGCGCCTCGCGGATCATCAGCGCCTGCGGGTCCAGCCAGCGGCCCTCGTACATGAGCCGGCCCAGGCGGCGGCCCTCGGCGTGGTACTGGGCGAGCGTGTCCTCGTTGTGGATCGCGTTGACCAGCCGCTCGTACACGATGTGCAGCAGCGCCATGCCCGGCGCCTCGTAGATGCCGCGGCTCTTGGCCTCGATGATCCGGTTCTCGATCTGGTCGGACATGCCCAGGCCGTGCCGGCCGCCGATCGCGTTGGCCTCCATCACCAGGTCGACGGCGGAGGCGAACTCCTTGCCGTTGATGGTGACCGGGCGGCCCTGCTCGAAGCCGATCGTGACGTCCTCGGTGGCGATCTCGACCGACGGATCCCAGAACTTCACGCCCATGATCGGCTCGACGGTCTCGACCCCGGTGTCCAGGTGCTCCAGGACCTTCGCCTCATGGGTGGCGCCCCAGATGTTGGCGTCGGTGGAGTACGCCTTCTCCGTGCTGTCCCGGTAGGGCAGCTCGTGCGCGAGCAGCCACTCGGACATCTCCTTGCGGCCGCCGAGCTCGGCCACGAAGTCCGCGTCGAGCCACGGCTTGTAGATCCGCAGCTGCGGGTTGGCCAGCAGGCCGTAGCGGTAGAACCGCTCGATGTCGTTGCCCTTGAACGTCGAGCCGTCGCCCCAGATCTGGACGTTGTCCTCCAGCATCGCCCGGACCAGGAGCGTGCCGGTGACGGCCCGGCCCAGCGGGGTCGTGTTGAAGTAGGCGCGGCCGCCGGAGCGGATGTGGAACGCGCCGCACGCGAGCGCGGCCAGGCCCTCCTCGACCAGCGCCGCACGGCAGTCGACGAGGCGCGAGAGCTCGGCGCCGTACGCGGTCGCACGGCCGGGCACCGACGCGATGTCGGGCTCGTCGTACTGGCCGATGTCGGCCGTGTAGGTGCACGGGACGGCGCCCTTGTCGCGCATCCACGCGACCGCGACGGAAGTGTCGAGGCCGCCGGAGAAGGCGATACCGACACGCTCACCGGTGGGCAGGGAGGTCAGAACCTTGGACATGGGAAGAGTATGCATCACAACGCATGACCATGCAATCCCTGTCCGGTCCGCATTCCTCGGACGGCGACGAGCACCCCCGGCAGGACGAGCGAGAGCACCAGCTCCACCGCTCCCATCACCGCGACGCGCGCCCGCGCGAACCGCACCGGCATCACGACCGCCCGCGCCGGACACACGGTGAGGCAGGCCCCTCCCCGGACGCCGACGCGAACCCGGCAGCCACCGCGACGGCGTGGTACCCCCACGACGCCCACCGGCACCCGGCACCTTTCCGCTCCCGGATCACCGTCTTCACGTACACGACCGTCCCGGCGAAGTGCAGCAGGCGGAGGGCGGCGGGGCGGCACGCCTCGCTGAGGTCGCCGCCGCCGAGCGCGACGGCGACGGGGAGCATCCCGCGGGCAGGCGCGGCCGCCACCCCCGTTGAGCAGGGCCCGTTCGCGGTCGAGAGCGGCGCGGACGACGTTCGCGCCGAGGAACGCGGCGGGGCACACCGCCGCGAGCAGCAGCCACGGCGCGCGCACGAGAAGCGGGGCGGCGTGGGCGGCGGCAGCGGCGAAGGCACACACCGCAGGCGTGTGCCGCCCGGCCCGGCGCGCAGCGCGCCCGCGAGGAGGGGCACGACGAGCATCCCCCACGCTCCGTGCCGGTTCGGCGGCCGGCGCCGAACGGTCCGAGAGGTCGCGGTCCATCCCTGC
Organism: Streptomyces beihaiensis; assembly: GCF_026274175.1. Lineage (GTDB taxonomy): Bacteria > Actinomycetota > Actinomycetes > Streptomycetales > Streptomycetaceae > Streptomyces > Streptomyces beihaiensis. The sequence continues at coordinate 13,535 of NZ_JAPHNL010000055.1, read as the reverse complement.
ACGGAAGTCACCCCCTGGCCAGGGCCTTTGGTCCCCGACTCGGGGGCCAACGGCGGCAGATGGGCCCCCGACCGCGGCCATAGGGTCGTCGTCATCGTGCCCGCCCGGTCCCAAGGAGCCCCGTTGCAGCAGAAACAAGGAGACGACCCGGCCGACCTGCTGGTCAGGGCGGGCCGCTTCCTCACCCGCGACTCGTTCTCCGAGGACCTGAGGACCACGACCCGTACCGACTCCCGCGCGGCCGAGTCCTTCTACCGGGACCGGTGGAGCCACGACAAGGTCGTGCATTCGACGCACGGCGTGAACTGCACCGGCTCGTGCCGCTGGAAGGTGTACGTCAAGGACGGCATCATCACCTGGGAGACGCAGGCCACCGACTATCCGGACGTCGGCCCCGACCGCCCCGAGTACGAGCCGCGCGGGTGCCCGCGCGGCGCCTCCTTCTCCTGGTACACGTACTCGCCGAGCCGGGTCCGCTACCCGTACGTCCGCGGCGTGCTCCTGGAGATGTACCGCGAGGCCAGGCGCCGTCTCACGGACCCGGTCCTGGCCTGGGCCGACATCCAGAACGATCCGGAGCGCCGCCGCCGCTACCAACAGGCGCGCGGCAAGGGCGGGTTGGTGCGGGCCGACTGGGACGAGGCCGTGGAGATCGTCGCGGCCGCGCACGTCCACACCATCAAGACGTACGGCCCCGACCGCGTCGCGGGCTTCTCCCCGATCCCCGCCATGTCGATGGCCTCGCACGCGGCCGGAGCCCGCTTCCACTCGCTGATCGGCGCGCCGATGCTGTCGTTCTACGACTGGTACGCGGATCTGCCGGTCGCCTCGCCGCAGGTGTTCGGCGACCAGACGGACGTGCCGGAGTCGGGTGACTGGTGGGACGCCGCGTATCTGATGATGTGGGGCTCCAACGTCCCGGTGACCCGGACGCCGGACGCGCACTGGATGACCGAGGCCCGCTACCGGGGCCAGAAGGTCGTCGCGGTCAGCCCGGACTACGCCGACAACACGAAGTTCGCCGACGAGTGGATGCACCCGCACCCCGGTACCGACGGCGCGCTCGCCCTCGCCATGGGGCACGTCGTCCTCAAGGAGTTCTTCGTCGACCGGCGGACACCGTACTTCACCGACTACGTCAAGCACTTCACCGATCTGCCCTTCCTCGTCACGCTCAAGGAGTCCGGCGCGGGGCTCGTCCCCGACAAGTTCCTCAACGCCCGCGACCTCGGCCAGGACGTCGAGAACGCCGAGTGGAAGCCCGTCCTGCTCGACAGCGCCACCGGCGACCCTGTCGTCCCCCACGGCACCCTGGGCCACCGCTGGAGCAAGGGCGCGGCCCCCGAGTGGAACCTCGACCTCGGTGACAGCGACCCGCTGCTCACCCTGTACGAGGACGGCGGTGACGCGGCCGAGGTCGCCCTGCCCCGCTTCGAGGAGGGGGCGCCCGGCATCGTGCGGCGCGGCGTGCCGGTGCGCGGCGTCGGCGGACGGCTCGTGACCACCGTGTACGACCTGCTGCTCGCCCAGTACGCCGTCGCCCGCCCCGGCCTGCCGGGGCAGTGGCCCACCTCGTACGAGGACGCCGACACGCCGGGCACCCCGGGCTGGCAGGAGACCCTGACGTCGGTGCCCGCCGCCCAAGCGGTCCGTGTCGCAAGGGAGTTCGCCGACACGGCCGAGCGCTCTCAGGGCCGCTGCATGATCCTGATGGGCGCGGGCACCAACCACTGGTTCCACTCCGAGACCATCTACCGCGCGTTTCTCGCGCTGCTCACCCTCACCGGCTGCCAGGGCCGCAACGGCGGCGGCTGGGGTCACTACGTCGGCCAGGAGAAATGCCGGCCCGTCACCGGGTGGGCCACCCTCGCCGCCGCCAGTGACTGGTCACGGCCGCCGCGGCAGATGATCGGCGCGGGCTGGTTCTACCTCCACACCGACCAGTGGCGCTACGACACCCTGCCCCCACAGGCGCTCGCCTCGGAGCTCGGCGAGAGCCGGTTCGCCGGGATGACCGGAGCGGACTGTCTGGCCGCATCGGCGCGCATGGGTTGGATGCCGTCGTACCCGACGTTCGACCGCAGCCCGCTCGACCTGGGCGAGCAGGACATCGACCGAACGGTCGCCGAACTCAAGGCGGGCAGCCTGAAACTGGCCGTCGAGGACCCGGACGCGCCCGCCAACTGGCCACGCGTCATGACCGTCTGGCGTGCCAATCTCTTCGGCTCCAGCTCCAAGGGCAACGAGTACTTCCTCAAGCACCTGCTCGGCACCCACTCCAACCTGCCCGAGGGCGGGCCCCGTTGCGCACCAAGAGACGTCACCCGGCGCGAGGAGGACGTCGAGGGCAAGCTCGACCTGCTGCTCTGCCTCGACTTCCGGATGACCTCGACGACGCTGCTCTGCGACGTCGTACTGCCCGCGGCGACCTGGTACGAGAAGCACGACCTGTCGTCCACCGACATGCACCCGTTCCTGCACGCCTTCACCCCGGCCGTCGACCCGCCCTGGCAGGCCCGCACCGACTACGACGCGTTCCTCGCCGTCGCCCGCCGCTTCAGCGACCTCGCCCGCGGCCATCTCGGCGTGCGCAAGGACCTGGTGGCGACCGCCCTGCAGCACGACACGCCCGGCGGCGAGATGGCGCAGCCCGGCGGCGTCGCCCTCGACTGGGGCAAGGGGGAGTGCGAGCCGGTACCCGGCCGCACCATGTACGACCTCACCGTCGTCGAGCGCGACTACACGGCGGTCGGCGAGAAGTTCGCCGCGCTCGGACCGCTCGTCGACCGCCTCGGCGTCACCACGAAGGCCGTCACCTTCGACGTCGGGGAAGAGGTCGCGTACCTGAAGCGGAAGAACGGCACCGTGCGCGGCGGCGTCGCCGACGGCCGCCCGCGCCTCGACACCGCGCGCCGCGCCTGCGAGACCATCCTCGCCCTGTCCGGCACCTCCAACGGGCGCCTCGCCACGCAGGGCTTCCACACCCTGGAGCGGCGCACCGGCCGGGAGATGGCGCACCTGGCCGCCGAGCACGAGGGCAAACGCGTCACGTACGCCGACACGCAGGCCGCACCCGTCCCCGTCATCACCTCGCCCGAATGGTCCGGCAGCGAATCCGGCGGGCGTCGCTACACGGCGTTCACCATCAACACCGAACACCTCAAGCCCTGGCACACCTTGACGGGACGTCAGCACTTCTTCCTCGACCACGACTGGCTGCACGAGGTCGGCGAGGCGCTGCCCGTGTACAAGCCGCCGCTGAACATGCACCGCCTGTACGGGGAGCCGGAGCTCGGCACGGTGGGGGAGGGCCGCGAGGTCGCCGTCCGCTTCCTCACCCCGCACAACAAGTGGGCGATCCACTCCCAGTACCAGGACAACCTGTACATGATGACGCTCGGCCGCGGCGGCCAGACCGTATGGATGTCCCCGCAGGACGCCGAGGCCATCGGCGTCAGGGACAACGAGTGGGTCGAGGCCGTCAACCGCAACGGCGTCGTCACCGCCCGCGCGATCGTCTCCCACACGATGCCGCCCGGCACCGTCTACATGAACCACGCCCAGGAACGCACCGTCGGCGTGCCCAGGACGGAGAAGACGGGCAGGCGCGGCGGCATCCACAACTCGCTGACCCGCATCATGCTCAAGCCGACCCACCTGATCGGCGGCTACGCGCAGTTGACGTGGGCCTTCAACTACCTCGGCCCGACCGGCAACCAGCGCGACGAGGTCACCGTCATCCGCCGCCGCTCTCAGGAGGTCCAGTTCTGATGCGCCCGATGGCCCAGATCGCGATGGTCATGAACCTCGACAAGTGCATCGGCTGCCACACCTGCTCCGTCACCTGCAAGCAGGCGTGGACCAACCGGCGCGGCACCGAGTACGTCTGGTTCAACAACGTGGAGACGCTGCCCGGCCAGGGCTACCCGCGCCGATGGGCGGACCAGAACCGCTGGAAGGGCGGCTGGGAGCGGACGCGCTCCGGACGGCTCAGGCTGCGTGCGGGCGGCCGCGCCCGCCGTCTCGGCACGCTCTTCGCCAACCCCGACCTGCCCACGCTCGACGACTACTACGAGCCGTGGACGTACGAGTACAAGAACCTCATCGACGCGCCTGCCGGTGACGACATGCCGGTCGCCCGCCCCGTCTCGCAGATCAGCGGCGAGCCCCTCGACACCCTCCAGTGGGGCCCCAACTGGGACGACGACCTCGGCGGCGCCCCCGAGCACGCTCCCAAGGACCCGCTGGTGGAGAAGGTGCGCGAGCAGGTCGGCGAGAAGATCCGCTTCGAGTTCGAGCAGAGCTTCATGTTCTATCTGCCGCGCATCTGCGAGCACTGCCTCAACCCGGCGTGCGTCTCCGCCTGCCCGTCCGGCGCCCTGTACAAGCGGGTGGAGGACGGCATCGTCCTCGTCGACCAGGAGCGCTGCCGCGGCTGGCGGATGTGCGTCAGCTCCTGCCCGTACAAGAAGGTCTACTTCAACCACGCCACCGGCAAGGCCGAGAAGTGCACCTTGTGCTACCCGCGCGTCGAGATCGGCATGCCGACCATCTGCTCCGAGACCTGCGTGGGCCGCATGCGCTACCTCGGCGTCATGCTCTACGACGCCGACAAGGTCACCGAGGCCGCGGCTGTGACGGACGAACACGACCTCTACCCGGCCCAGTTGGAGTCCTTCCTCGACCCGCGCGACCCCGCCGTCGAGGCCGCCGCACGCGCGAGCGGCATCAGCGACGACTGGCTGGAGGCGGCCCGCCGCTCCCCGGTCTTCGACCTCATCCGCACCTACCAGGTGGCCCTGCCGCTGCACCCGGAATACCGCACGATGCCCATGGTCTGGTACGTGCCGCCGCTCTCACCGGTCGTCGAGGCCGTCGCCGCGAGCGGCCACGACGGGGAGGACGCGGGCAACCTCTTCGGCGCGATCGAGGGCCTGCGCATCCCCGTCGAGTACCTCGCCGAACTGCTCACCGCGGGCGACACCTACCCCGTCGAGGCGGTACTGCGCCGCATGGCCGCCATGCGCGTCCACATGCGCGCCCGCAACCTGGGCGAGGAACCCGACCCGGCCGTCGCCCATTCCGTCCGGCTGACCGGCGACGAGCTGGAGGACATGTTCCGGCTGCTCGCCGTCGCCAAGTACGAGGACCGCTACGTGGTGCCGACCGCCGCCCGCGCGGACGCCGACGCGCTCGCCGACAGCCACCCGCTCGACGCCGCGTGCCCGGTCGGCGCCGAACCCGGCAGGCCCGTGCTGCTCAACCTCGCGCCGACCCGGAGGACCGTATGACACCCGAAGCACGGACCCGCCTGGCCGCCGGACGCCTGCTGACCTACCCCGACGAGACGCTGTACGCCCAACTCCCGCTGATCCGCGACGTGGTGGCGGGCCTTGCCACACCCGAACCGGCCGCCTTCCTGGCCCGCGCGGACCGTGAGCGGCCCCTCGACCTCGCCGCCCACTACACCTCCGTCTTCGACACCCGCAGCCGCCGCTGCCTGTACCTGACGTGGTGGACCGACGGCGACACCCGCAACCGCGGACTGTCGCTCGTCCGCGTCAAACAGACCTACCGCGACCACGGGTGGGTTCCCACCGAGGAGGAACTGCCGGACTTCCTGCCGGTGATGCTGGAGTTCGCCGCCATGGAGGAGCAGGCGGGCACCGCGCTGCTGCAACAGCACCGTGCGGGCCTCGAACTGCTGCGGATCGCCCTCGCCGAGCACGGCACCCCGTACGCGCTGCTGCTGCGCGCCGTCTGCGCCACTCTGCCGGGGCCCTCGCCCGCCACCCGCGCCGAGGCTAAGGCACTGGCCCGCACGGGGCCGCCCCGCGAGAGCGTGGGCCTCGCCGCCCTCGACCCCCTCGGTGCGCGCCACCCGCTCGAACCGCTCGGTCCGGGTGTCGACCTGCCCTGGCCTGTGCGGCGCGCGGCCACCCAGGAAAGGACCTCGGCCTGATGGACCTCATGCTGTGGGGCGTCCTGCCCTACGTCGTCCTCGTCCTGCTCGTCGGGGGCCTGGTCCGGCGGGGCCGCCACGACCGGTTCGGCATCACCACGCACTCCTCGCAACTGCACGAGGCGCGGCTCCTGCGGATCGGCTCGCCGCTGTTCCACTTCGGCATGGTCCTCGTCGTCCTCGGCCACGTCGTGGGGCTGCTCGTGCCGCGCGCCCTGACGGACGCGATCGGTGTCCGCGACCACACCTACCACCTGATCGCCGTCTCCACCGGGTCGGTCGCGGGCGTCGCCGCCGTCGCCGGGATCGGGGTCCTGGTGTACCGCCGGCTCAGCGTCCCCGGCGTGCGCCGCGCGACCCTGCGCAGCGACCCCCTGATGTACACGCTGCTGCTCGGCGCGATGCTGCTCGGACTGACCGCCACCGTCCTCAACTCGGCCGGCGCGGCGGGGGACTACAACTACCGGGAGGGCGTCTCCGTCTGGTTCCGCTCGCTGTTCACCCTGCGGCCCGACTACGGCCTGATGGCGGACGCTCCGCTCGCCTTCAAGCTGCACATCCTCCTCGGCTTCGCACTGATCGCCCTCGTCCCGTACTGCCGCCTCATCCACATGGTCACGGCGCCCGTGCAGTACCTGTTCCGCCCCTACGTCGTCTACCGCCGTCGCGCCCCCGGCGGGCAGCCCGCCCGGCGGGGCTGGGAGCGTGCCTCGTAGAAGAGACGCTCAGGACGCCTTCTCCAGCGCCTCGATGAGTTCGTCGCGGTTCATCGAGGAGCGTCCGGTGATGTCGGCATCGGCGGCACGGTCGTAGAGCTGCTTCTTGTTGAGCCGCTCCAGCTCTTCGCGTGCCGTCCGGCTCTGCCGCCCCTTGCGCCGCCCGCCCTTGCGCCGCCCGCCCTTGCGCCGCCCGCCCTTGCGCCGCTTGTCGCCCGCGTCGTCGACGCTCTTGCGCAGCACGTCCATGAGGTCGACGACGTTGGTGGCCCGCGGTGGCGGATCCGCCTTCTCGTAGGTCTCGCCCCGGCCCTTGGCCTCCACCAGTTCCAGGACGCGCTCGCGGTAGGTGTCCCGGTACTCCTTCGGCTTCCAGTCCATGCCGAGCGTCTCGACCAGTTCGACCGCCGTCTTCAGCTCCTTGTCGGGTAGGTCGCCCGGGCTCCGCACCGTCTTGATCTCGTCGGCCGGATCCCGGAGCTCGTCCGCCCAGTGCAGCGTGTGGGCGGCGAGCACGTCGTCCTCGGCCTTCACGGCGATCAGATACTCGCGGTTGCGCATGACGAACGTCGCGATCCCGGCGCGGTGCGTGCGGGACAGAGCCCCGTGGAGCAGCGCGTAGATCTTCAGGTGCTCGTCGTCCTTAGGCGCCAGCCAGTACGTGCGGTCGAAGTAGATCGGGTCGACGTCGTCCAGATCGACGAAACCGTCGATCTCCAGCGTCTTCGAACGGCCCGGCGCGATCTCGTCGAGTTCGTCCGGCTCGACGACGACGTATCCGCCGTCCGTCTCGAGCCCCTTGACGATGTCCTCGGCCTCCACCTCCTCGCCGGTGCGTTCGTTGACGCGCTTGTTGCGGATCCGGTCCGAGGTCCCGCGCTCCAGCTGCCGGAAGCGGATCGTGTGGCTCTCCGTCGCGCTGAACAGCTGTACCGGCAGCGAGACCAGTCCGAACGTGAGCGCTCCGCTCCACACCGCGTGCGCCATGGCCGCTCACCCCTCACAGCTGAGCCCCGACACCTGTGCCCCGTACCTGTCCCCGCCACCCGGGTTTCACATACGGAACCCAGCAAACCGCTTCACTGCGGTGAACGCGCCGATCGCGCCGTTTCCGCACCGCGGCGGAGGGTACCCAGGACACGCCTGACTGCCGAAGAACGGAGCGTAGGGATGAAGCGCGATGTCGTAGTGGTCACGGGGGCCAGCGCCGGGGTGGGACGTGCGACGGCCAGGCTCTTCGCCTCGCGCGGGGCCAAGGTCGCCTTGCTGGCACGCGGCCGGGCCGGGCTCGAGGGCGCGGCACAGGAGGTCAGAGCGGCCGGCGGGGAACCGCTGGTGCTCGCCACCGATGTGGCCGACCCCGAGCAGGTCGAGGACGCCGCCCGCAGGACCGAGGAGGTGTTCGGAGCGGTCGACGTCTGGGTGAACAACGCCTTCACCTCGGCCTTCGGTCGTTTTCTGGACCTTCCCCCCGAGGAATACCGGCGGGCCACCAGCGCGACGTACCTCGGGTGCGTCAACGGCACCCGGGCCGCCCTGCGGCGGATGGTCCCCCGCGATCACGGCACCGTCGTCCAGGTCGGCTCCGCCCTGGCCTACCGGGGAATCCCCCTCCAGAGCGCCTACTGCGGGGCCAAGCACGCGATCCAGGGCTTCACCGAGTCCGTCCGCTGCGAACTGCTCCACGACCATTCCGCCGTGCGGATCACCATGGTGCAGCTGCCCGCGGTGAACACGCCGCAGTTCGGCTGGCTGCGTACCCACATGCCCCGCCACGCCCAGCCCGTCCCGCCGATCTACCAGCCGGAGGTCGCCGCCCGCGCGGTGGTGCGGGCCGCCGACCGCCCCGGCCGCCGCGAGTACTGGGTGGGCGGCTCGACGGTGGCCACCCTGCTGGCCAACGCGGTGGTCCCGGGGCTCTTGGACCGCTACCTGGCCCGCACCGGCTTCGACTCGCAGCAGACCGAGGAGCCCGCGCCGAGGGGGCCGGGCAATCTGACCGCGCCCGCCGACTCCGCACGCGACGTCGGCACCCACGGGAGCTTCGACGACCGGGCCCACGCGCACAGCGCCCAGCTGTGGGCGAGCCGCCACGAGCAGGCCGCACTGACCGCCGCGGGGACGGCCGCGGGCCTTGTCGGCCTGGGCTGGATGCTGCGGCACAAGGGGGCCTCGTGGGCTCGATGACCCCTTCCGGTGAGAGCGCCGCTCTGGAACGGGCGCTGCGCTCTCGCGTCGACGGCGAGGTCCGCTTCGACGCCGGAACGCGTGCCCTCTACGCCACCGACGCCTCCAACGACCGCCGGCCACCACTGGGCGTCGTCGTCCCCCGCACTCCCGAGGCCGCCGCGCAGGCGGTCGCCGTCTGCCGGGAGCACGAGGCTCCGGTCCTGTCACGGGCGGAGGGACGAGCCTCGCCGGGCAGCGCCGCGCCGCCGCCGTCGTGATCGACTGGAGCAAGTACTGCCACCGCGTCCTCGACGTCGACGAGCACAACCGGCGCCGCACCGTGGAGCCCGGCATCGTCCCGGACGAGCTGAACCGCCGCCTTCGACCGACGGCCTGCAGTGGAGCACTACGAGGTCTCGACGAGGTGCGCCGAGGCGGCGCTGTTGCCCGCCGTGAGGGACGCCGACCCCCGGACCCCGGCCCTGGCCGACGGCTTCAGCTGCCGTACGCAGATCCAGTACGCGCTGCTGCACGCGTTGCCCGACCGCACGCCGGTGCATCTCGCCGAGGTGCCGGCCGAGGCCCTGCGCGCGGGGCTCAGTCGCTCATGACGTCCGCCGGGTCCAGCCCGGTGCGCACCACCGCCTCGGCGACGTGGCGCAGCTTCACGTTCATGTTCTGCGAAGCACGTACGAGCATCTCGAAGGCCTGCCGCGAGGTGGCGCCGTGCCGCTCCATGAGGATGCCGCACGCCTCGCCGATGCTCTGCCGCGAGGCGACGGCGGCCTCCAGCGTCTCCTGCACCCGCGCACCGGCGAGCGCCACGGTTGCGTGCGCGGCGAATATCCCGGACAGCTCCTCGGCGACGGGGTCGAAGGCCCCGGGCACCATCCCGTAGAGGTTGAGCGAACAGGACAGGCCCTCCGCGGACTGCAACCGGTGGACGAGCATCGAGCCCACACCCAGCGCGTGTGCGCGGGCGGCGAACCGCGGCCAGCGCCGCTCGGCGGCCATGTCGGGGATGCGGACGACAGGCTGCTCGGCGACGACGTCCAGGCTGGGGCCCTCGCCGAGCTCCGACTGAGCCCGATCGCAGGACAGCACCCACTCGGCCGTGAAGGCGGGGCTCTCCGTCACTCCTCCTGCCCGCCGCACCATCGCCCCGGCTCCGTCGCAGCCGTCCACGGCCCAGTGGACCGCCTCGACGACCTCCGCCAGAGTCTGGTCCGAGCCCGCCTTCTGCTGGAGCTGCTGCGCCAGGTCGGCGAACATCCGTGCGAGCTCGATTGCCGATTCGTCCACGACGCCGCTCCACCACCTCGTACCTGGCCTCACTGCCAGGAAAGCACAGCTGAGGTCCTGCCGCGCTGGGAAGGCGGACGGGAACGGAGAGCACGAACGGAGCGGACGGGAGCGGAGACGGACGGGCAAGGGGTGGGAAGGACACGTGGGGAAGCCGGCCACGGACCGGCCGCCCCGCGCTGACCCGAAGGCTCACTGCCGAACCCGCGGGTTGCCCTCGGTTACCCGGGTCCGGGCGCCGTACTCCCCGCAGGTCCGACAGATGGCCGGTCCTGCCTCATGCCTCGGCGAGGAGCCCCTCACGCAGATGAGCGAAGGTCGCCCGGAGGATCCGGCTCACCTGCATCTGGGAGACGCCGATCAGGCCGGCGATCTGGGACTGGGTGAGATCGCGGAAGAACCGCAGGTAGAGGATGCGCTGCTTGATCTCCGGCAGGTCCGCGAGAAGCGGTTTGAGCGCCTCCCGGTCGACCACGAGACCGAGTTCCTGGTCCTCGTCGCCCACGACGTCGGCGAGGTGGAAGACGTCCGTGCCGCGGATGGGCGCGTCCAGGGACGCCGTCCTGTAGGCCTCGTGCGCCGCCATCCCGGTGGCCGCCTCGCGCTCGCTCAGCCCCGTGACGTCTGCTATCTCACGGGCGGTGGCGGCGCGGCCGGGGCGGGTCTCGCCCAGATCGACGGTGGCCAGGTAGGTCCTGCTGTGCAGTTCCTGAAGGCGACGAGGCATGTGGAGGATGCACAGATGGTCGCGGAAGTGGCGTTTGAGTTCCCCGGTGATCGTGGGGATGGCGAACGACGCGAAGGCGTGCCCCCGGTCGGGTTCGTACCGGTCGACCGCCTTGACCAGGCCGAGCGCGGCGACCTGGCGGAGATCGTCGTTGGGCTCGCCGCGGTGGCGGAAGCGGTGTGCGACGCGCTCGGCCACGGGAATCCACTCGCGGATGATCTCCTCGCGGACCAGATCGCGCTCGGGGCCGTCCGGTAGGGACGCCAGCCTGTGGAACGCGGCTGTGGTGTCGGGGGTGTCCTCGTGTCGCCTGGTGTGCTCCCTGGGGGAGCGACTATGGCCCGGCTCCTTGGAGGGGCGACGGTTGGTGCGCATGGGACTCACGCGCCTTTCGATCGGCTTGCGATCTTCGCCGCGAAAGCCGGCCAGCGGGCACTGCCGCCGGGAAGACCCGGCTCGCGGCGTGCCTCTGGCCCGAAGCACCACTGGGGAGGTACCCGATGGGCCGCGCGGTGAAACGGCGTGGCCCCGCGGCGCGGTTTCCGACGGGCGCACCCGGTTACTCGGCGGCGACAGCACAACCGCACCCGCGGAGGCGGCCATGACCACATACGGATATTTCCTGGCATGCGAGGAGCACGGACCGGCAGCCCTCCTGGAACAGGCCAGGATGGCCGAGCAGGCGGGGTTCGAGGCGCTGTGGATCTCCGACCACTACCACCCGTGGAACGACGAGCAGGGGCACAGCCCCTTCGTGTGGTCCCTGATCGGCGCGCTGTCGCAGGCGGTGGGGCTGCCGGTGGAAACGGCCGTCACGTGCCCCACCGTGCGTACGCACCCGGCAGTGATCGCCCAGGCCGCCGCCACCTGCGGCGTCCTGCTGGACGGCGGGTTCCGGATCGGCGTGGGCACCGGAGAGGCGCTCAACGAACACATCCTCGGTGACCGGTGGCCGACGGCGAAGACCCGGATGGAGATGCTGGAGGAAGCCGTCGAGATCATGCGCGAGCTGTTCACCGGCGAGGAGGTCACCCACCACGGCGCGCACTACACCGTCGAGAACGCCCGCCTGTACGACGTCCCCGAGCGGCCGGTGCCGATCGACGTGTCGGGGTTCGGGCCGATCGCCACAGAGCTGGCGGGCCGGATCGGCGACGGGTACATCACCATGGCCCCGGACGGTGAGATGGTCGAGCGCTACCGGGACAGCGGCGGCGGGGACCGCCCCGTCCAGGGCGGCGTGAAGGTCTGCTTCGGCCCCGACCGTGACGAGGCCGTCCGCACGGCGCACCGGCTGTGGCCGACGCCGCGGCTGCCCGGCGAACTGAACCAGGTCCTGCCCACCCCGAGCCACTTCGAGCAGGCATGCTCGCTGGTCACGGAAGACATGATCAAGGACACCTTCGTCTGCGGCGACGACGTGGACGCCCACATCGACGCGCTCAAGGAGTTCGCCGACGCCGGGTTCGACACCGTGTACGTCACCCAGATCGGCCCGGACCAGCGTGCGTTCTTCGACTTCTACCGGACCAAGGTGCTGCCGCAGCTCGACGGCTCGCCACAGCGGCCTCGCACGGCTGCCCGCACCGGGGGAAGCGAATCGTCCGACGCCCCCGTGCCACGGGACGCGCCGCCCACCGAGGACATGCCCGAGAAGGTGAAGGAGCCCTCCGGGCCGAAGGAGAGCACGGGCCAGGAGGGCGGCGGCCGTGAAGAGGACAGGGGCGTCGCACAGGAACCGCCGGACTGAGCCCGGACGACCGCAAGCAGACCGGACCGGGACACATCGACCTCGCTCGCACGGGAGGTGCCGGTCATGGACGGACACAAGCTCACAGACGCCGAGCGGCGCGCGCTGCACGAGATGGAAGACAGGCTGCGGCAGGAGTCCGAGCGGCTCGACCGCGAGCTGCGCACCATGACCCCCTGCCGCGGGGCCCGGCTGCGCGACGCCAGGGGCAGGGTCGGCCGACGCCTCGTGCTGGCCCTGGGACTGCTCTCCCTCGCCCTGATGATCGTGGCACTGCGCACGTCGTCAGAGGCGTTCGTCGGGGCCTTCGTGGCCTGCTGGGTGTGCACCCTGGCCGGGACGGCCGTCCTGCTGTTCAGGACGCCGACGCGGTAGCGGGGCAGCCGGGTGCCGAGGCCGGCCAGGTCGGCCTCGGTACCCCGCTTGGACGCGGCGGCAAGGGGGTACCCACCGTCGACACGAAATCGCTGGAAATCGCCGAAAGGGGACTCCCATGCCCGCCGGATCGAACCGTAAGCGTGAGCGGCAGTACGAGAAGATCAAAGAGAGCCAGCTGGACTCCGGCCGCAGTGAGAGCGAGGCCAAGCGGATCGCCGCGGCCACCGTCAACAAGGAGCGCGCCCGCAGCGGCGAGGCCGACGAGTCGAGCAAGCACTCCCGCGAGGACATCTCCTCGGGCCGCAGGGGCGGCAAACGCTCGGGGCACGGCCCCGGCGGCCGCACCAAGGACCAGCTCTACGAGGAGGCCAAGCGGCAGAACATCGAGGGCCGCTCGAAGATGAACAAGGAGGAACTGCGGCGCAAGGTCGACGGCTGAGACGACCGGAGGCGAGGCACGGCCGGGTCGGTGACGAAGTCCAGGACGAACGGCCGGTCCGCCGACAGCGCCCGCTCCCAGGCGGACTCGAC
>NZ_JAPHNL010000054.1 GCF_026274175.1 Streptomyces beihaiensis | reverse complement strand
GTCACGGCGTCCGCCGCGAGCGCCACGCGGCGCACGCCGAACTCGCGGGCGAGGGCGCCGGGCAGCTCGGCGCGCAGCCCGTCGCCGAGGGTGGCCGCACCGGCCGCGCCCACCGTTACCGCGGCGAGGGCCGTGCTCCCGGTCTCGGTCTCGGCCCTGGACCACAATTCGCGCACCATCGGCAGCAGTTGGGTGAGCAGATGGTCCGGGTCGATGCCGGAGGCCGCGGTGCGCACCGGCTCCCGGGACACGGCTGTGAGGGGACGTGTCAGGTCGTCGGCGCACGCGAGCGCCACGCGCAGGCCCGAGCCGCCGGAGTCCACGCCGAGGACCCGTGGCCCGCGAGCGAGCCGGCTCATGGCAGGCGCCAGTCGATGGGCTCGGCGCCCTGCCGCTCGAGGAGTTCGTTGGCCCGGCTGAACGGGCGCGAGCCGAAAAAGCCGCGGTCCGCCGACATGGGCGAGGGGTGCGGGGACTCGATCGCCGGGTAGTCGGAGAGCCAGGGCCGCAGATTGCGCGCGTCTCTGCCCCACAGGATGGGCACCAGCGGACGCCCGCGCGCCGCCAGCGCCCGGATGGCCTGCTCGGTGACCTGCTCCCAGCCCTTGTCACGGTGGGCGCCAGGACGCCGCGGAGCGGTGGTCAGCGCCCTGTTGAGCAACAGCACGCCCTGCCGCGTCCACGGTGTCAGGTCTCCGTTCGACGGCTGCGGCAGCCCCAGGTCGGTACCCAGCTCCCGGTAGATGTTGATGAGGCTGCCCGGCAGCGGGCGCACCTCGGGGGCCACCGAGAACGACAGGCCCACCGCGTGCCCCGGCGTCGGGTAGGGGTCCTGCCCGACGATGAGCACCCGCACCTCGTCGAACGGCTGCTGGAAGGCGCGCAGCACATTCGCTCCGGCAGGAAGATAGGTGCGTCCCGCGGCGATCTCCGCCCGCAGGAACTCACCCATCGCGGTGATCTGTCCGGCCACCGGTTCGAGGGCCTTCGCCCAGCCCGGCTCGACGATTTCATGCAAAGGTCGTGGTGCCACGGCGTCACCCTACTGCCGTACACGCGCCACCCTTCAATCGGCTCGATCGGCGGCCGTGCGCACCCCGTCGATCACCCCACCACGGCGGCGCGGACACAGAGCACGTCCGGCAGATGGGCCGCCAACTGCCGCCAACTGTCACCGTCGTCGGCCGATGCGTACACCTCCCCGTTGCGATTGCCGAAGTAGATGCCCGCCGGGTCCGCGTCGTCCGTGCGCAGGGCGTCGCGCAGCACCGTGCCGTAATGGTCGCCCTCCGGCAGGCCGCGCGAGAGCGGCTCCCAGCTCTTGCCCGCGTCCTGGGTACGGAAGACGCGGCAGCGGCGGTCGGCCGGCACCCGGTCCGCGTCGGCGTTGATCGGGAACACGTACGCCGTGTCGGCGCGCCGTGGGTGCGCGGCCACCGCGAACCCGAACGTCGACGGCAGGCCCTCGCCGATGTCCGTCCAGTGGCCGCCGCCGTCGTCACTGCGGTACACGCCCCAGTGGTTCTGCAGATACAGGCGGTCCGGGTTCGCGGCGTCCCGTGCGACCTTGTGCACGCACTGGCCGAACTCGGGACTCGGGTCGGGAAGGAACACCGCCGACACCCCGGAGTTGGACGGTGCCCAGCTCTCCCCGCCGTCCGCCGAGCGGAACACCCCGGCCGTCGAGACCGCCACTGTCAGGGACTCGGGGTCGCGCGCGTCGGTGAGGACCGTGTGCAGGCCCTCGCCGCCGCCTCCGGGCACCCATCGCGAGCGCGTGGGGTGCTCCCACAGCGGACGGCACAGCTCGAACGACTCGCCGCGGTCCACCGACCGGTACAGCGCCGCCGGTTCCGTGCCCGCGTACACCACGTCCGGTTCGGCCTCCGCCGGGTGCAGCTGCCACACGCGCTCCAGGGAGGCCCCCGTGTCCTGCGGAAACTTCACGGCGGGCGCGGACGGCTCGGTCCAGGTGCGACCCAGGTCGTCCGAGTGGAAGACGGACGGGCCCCAGTGGGCGCTGTCGCCGCCCGCGAGCAGCCGCGGTGTCCGTCCGCGCGTGTCGATGGCCACCGAGTAGATCGCCTGCGCGTTGAAGTACGGGCTCGCGTCGAACTCCCAGGGCGAGCCCGCGCCGCCGCGCCGCCGCCCCAGGAAGAGACCTTTGCGCGTGCCCACCGCGAGCAGTACATCCGTCATGTCCCACACCTCCGAAACGTCGTTGTCCCCAGGTACGGGTCAGTCTGCACCCGACCACTGACAACGGCCGCTGGAGACGGCGTACCCGCAGGTCAGGACGCTTGTCCGGGCGCTGCGGGCGCCGTGGGCGGGCCGGCTGGGGTCACGCCCTGCCCAGCCACATGTCCGGGCCGAACACCTCGTAGTGGATGTCGGCCGCCGCCACACCCCTGTCCAGGAGCTGGCCGCGCACCGCGCGCATGAACGGCAGCGGGCCGCACAGGTACGCGCGCGTGCCCGGGGACACCGGCACGTCGGTCAGGTCCGCCAGGCCCGTGCGGTGGCCGGAGCCCGGCTGCTCGTACCAGAAATGGGCGGTGGCGTCGGGGAGTTTGCCGACGAGGGCCTCCTGGTCGGCGCGGAGCGCGTGCGCCGCGGGCGCGCGGTCGGCGTGCACGACGGTGACGGGGGCCGCGTGCTGGTCGGCCGCCAGCTGTTCGAGCATGGCGAGCATGGGCGTGCAGCCGATGCCCGCCGAGGCGAGCAGCAGCGGTGTGCTGTCGTCGGAGTCGAGGACCAGATCGCCGTACGGCGCCGAGACACGGAGCCGAGCACCCGTGCGCACGCGCGCGTGCAGGTGGTTGGAGACCTCGCCGTCGGGCGCGGTTCCGGCGCCCGCCACTCGCTTCACCGCGATCGAACGCGTCGTCGCGGCGGGCGCGCCGGTGAGGCTGTACTGGCGTATCTGTCGTGCCCCGTCGGCGAGTTCGACCTGTACGGACACGTACTGGCCGGGCCGGAAGGCCGGTGCCGGTGCGCCGTCGGCGGGGCGGAGGTGGAACGAGGCGACGTCGTCCGTCTCCTCGGTGCGGCCCACGACCTCCCACTCGCGCCACACGTCCCCGTCGGCCACGTCCTGCTGCGCGTAGAGCCGGGCTTCGAGGGCGATGAGCGCGTTCGCCATCAGCCAGTACACCTCGTCCCAGGCGCGAGCCACTTCGGGTGTGACGGCGTCGCCGAGCACTTCCGCGATGGCCTCGAACAGGTGCTGGTGCACGATCGGGTACTGGTCGGCGCGCACACCCAGCGACGCGTGCTTGTGCGCGATGCGCCGCAGCATCACGTCGGGCCGCTCGTCCGGGTGGTCGACCAGGTACGCGGCGAAGGCCGCGACGGAACCCGCGAGAGCCTGCCGCTGGGCGCCGGATGCCTGGTTGCCGCGGTTGAACAGGTCGCGCAGCAGCTCCGGGTGGGCGGCGAACATCTTCGCGTAGAACAGCCCGGTGATGTCCTCGATGGCGGCGCCCACCGCGGGGAGGGTGGCGCGGACGACGGAGGCGGACCGGTCGCTGAGCATCAGCTGACTCCTTTAATGTGCATGCGAGAGTCGCATTTAACGGTGTGGGGAAGAACGGGAGGAACGGGGTTCACGGTGCCCGGCTCAGCCGGTGCCGGGGGAGGGGGAGAGAGACACCAGCAGAGGGCCGGTCGGGGCCTTGACAAGATCGTCGAGCGTGACCGGGTCGAGCGAGCCGTAGAAGGCCTCCTGCGCCTGGTGCAGCGCGCCGCGCAGGCGGCAGGCGGACCGCAGCGGGCACGGAGTCGTCCCGTCGCAGTCCACGACGTCGCCCGGCCCCTCCAGTTCGCGTACGAGAGCGCCGATCGACGCCGTGCGCCCGGCCGGGGTCAGTGTGAGGCCCCCGCCCCGCCCGCGCCGCGCCTCGACGAGCCCCATGTGCTGGAGACGGGCGACGGCCTTGGCGGTGTGCGTGTACGGGACGTCCATGGCGGCGGCGACCTCGCGCGTGGTGGGCAGGTCCGTCCCCTCGACGGAGGAGAGGCGCATGAGCACGCGCAGTGCCAGGTCCGTGAATCGCGTCAGCCGCATGACCGCACCGTAGGAATGTGGCATCTGAAAAGCAAATTAAGACGGCGACGCGGGCCCGCCGGGGCACGGCCACCGCCGTCCGCGACGCGCCGGGCGAGTGCCGAGGGGCTGGTCGGCACGCCGCGATCCGGAGATCATGGCGTCCCAGTCCCAGTCCCCGTCCCTGTCCCCGCCCTCGTCCCCGTCCCTGTCCCCTCCCCGTTCCCCGAAGGGACCTTGCCGTGAACGCGACAGCGCCCCCGCCCGCCGCGACGGCGCCCTCGCGACGGATGTGGCCCCTGTACGCGGCCGGTTTCACGACCGCGTTCGGCGCGCACGGCGTCGCCGCGAGCCTCGGCGCCCACTCGCGCGACACGGTCACCTCGCTCATGACGCTCGGCGCGCTCCTCGCCCTGTACGACGGGGCCGAGGTGCTGCTCAAGCCGGTGTTCGGGAGCCTCGCCGACCGGATCGGCGCCCGCCCCGTCCTGGTCGGCGGGCTTGTCGCCTTCGCCGCGTCGTCCGCGCTCTACGTGGTCGCCGACAGGGCGGGGTGGCTGTGGGCGGCGCGGCTCGGGCAGGGCGCCGCGGCCTCCGCGTTCTCGCCGTCGGCCTCGGCGCTCGTCGCCCGGCTCAACCCGGCGGCGAAACACGGCCGGGTCTTCGGCTCGTACGGCTTCTACAAGTCACTCGGCTACACGCTCGGTCCGCTGCTCGGCGGCGTCCTGGTCCGGGTGGGCGGCCTGCGGCTGCTGTTCGCCGTCCTCGCGGCGCTCGGCGCGGTCGTCGCCGTCTGGGCGTCGGCCGCGGTGGAGCGCGTGCCGCCGCTGCCGCGCGCCCGGCAGACCGTGTTCGACCTGGTCCGGGGGCTGACCGAACCGGCGTTCCTGGGGCCCGCCTCCGCCCTCGCCGCCGCGACCGCCGCCCTGTCCGCCGGGGTCGGCTTCCTGCCGGTCTCCGGGGCGCGTGCCGGGTACGGGACCCTCGCCACCGGCGCCGCCGTCTCCGTGCTCGCGCTCACCGCGGCGCTCGTCCAGCCACGGGCGGGGCGCGCCCTGGACTCCGGGCGCCTGACCGTCTCGCGCGGCGTCGCCGGCGGGCTGCTCGCCGCGGCCTGCGGGTTCGCGGGGGCGACGCTGCCCGGGCTGGCCGGGATCCTGCTCGCCGCCGTCCTGGTCGGCGCGGGCACCGGACTCATCACCCCGCTCGCCTTCACCGCCCTGGCCTCCAGCACCCCGAAGGAGCACCTGGGCCGCACCATGGGCACGGCCGAGCTGGGCCGTGAACTCGGCGACGCGGGCGGCCCGTTGCTCGTCGCCGTGGTCGCCACGGCGGCGACCCTCACGTACGGCTACGCGGCCCTCGCGCTGCTGCTCGCGCTCGGTCCGCTGTTCATGCTGGTGCGTCACGGCCGACGGCGGCCCCGCACCTGACGTCAGTCGGTCGCGAGAGAGACCTCCGTCGCCTTGATGAGGGCGACGACGGGGGAACCGGTCGACAGGCCCATGTCCGTCACGGCCTCCTTGGTGACGGCCGACGTCAGCTCACCCCCGGGAAGGTCCACCTTGACGCGGGCCATGGCGTCACCCGCGGCGATGTCGCCGACCGTGCCCGCGAGCTGGTTGCGGATGGACACCCCCGAGACCTGCGCGGTCGCCAGGGAGACCTCCGTCGACTTGATCAGGGCGCGGACCGGGGTGCCCGAGGCGAGACCGAGCGCCTCGGCGGCGTCGATGGTGATCGCGGCAGTGAGGTCCTGCCCGCCGTCCAGGCGCACTTTGACGGTGGCCATGGCCCGGCCGGGGGTGACGGCCGTGACGGTGCCGGGGAGCTGATTGCGGATGCTCATGCTGCTCATGCGTGATGCCTCACGAATTGGATGGGTTTGACCGACCTGTGGGGCATCAACGTAATGCGGGCGGGCCCGGCGGTCACGCACTGTCGCGTGCCGCCGGACCTGTCACCGCGAAGCGCCCGGTCAGTGGCGGCCGCGTGGCCGGGTCAGCGTGAAGCGGTCCACGGCGGTCAGAGCGCCGTAGGGCCCACTGACGCTGTAATACGTGACATGGATCGACGTGTCGCCGCCGGGGGAGCCCGGGTCGACCTCGAACGCGGCGAACCCGTACGGGTGCCGGCCGTCACGGACCGCGGACCAGGGCGCGTCCTCATGGACGTAGACGGGCTTGCGCTTGCCGGTCTCCGGGTCGATGTCCCCCACCTCGACGATCACACGGCACTCAGGAGTGGGGAACAGCAGCTCGTTTGAGGGCACGGAGGTGCCGCCCCCGCCGATCACCATGTGCACGGTGCCCTTGGTCGTGTCGACCGTCCTGGTGTCGGTGGCCGCCGGGACGGGGGTGCGGGTGTCGTCGGCCTGGTGCCCGCGGATCGGGTGGGAGCGTTCGTAGTGGTGCTCATGGCCGCAGACCACCAGGTCGACACCGTAGCGGTCGAACAGCGGCAGCCACTGTTCGCGAACGCCCAGGTCCGCGCCGTTGAACTTGTCGGCCGTGGAGATGGCCACCTGGTGCATGCACACGACGATCCAGTCGATGTCCGCGTCGGCGCGTGCGGCGGCCAGCTCCGTCTCCAGCCAGCGCCGCTGGGCGCCGCCCGAGTATCCGTGCACGTACGAGCTGCCGCCGTCCTGGAGGGCGACATCGTCGTTGGCCAGGCTGATCACGCGCACCGATCCGGCGGTGAACGCATACCACAGGCCGCGCAGTTCATCGTGCGCGCCGGAGTCGGGGAGGTCGAAGTAGCTCTGGTAGGCGGCGTAGCCGATGGGGCCGTTGCCCAGCTCGTTCTCGTGGTTGCCGGGAGCCGGCATCCACGGGCGGTGGCGTGCCGAGCGGGTGTTGGTCTCGAACCAGTCGGACCAGGTGCGTACCCGGTCGGTGGCCAGGTTGGCGTAGCACAGGTCGCCGTTCATCAGATGGAACAGCGGTGCGATCCGTTCGACGCCCGCGGTCGTGTCGCCCGCGAAGGGAGAGCCCAGGTTGTCGTTGACGTAGACCCCCGCGTCGTTCTTCCTGCCCAGCGTGGGCGTGCCCTGGTCGCCGAAGCTCGTGAAGGTGAACGGAGCGCGGCCGCGCGGCGCCGTCCGCACGGTGCCCAGCTCGGCCTGGGCGCCGTCGTGCACGGCCGCGTAGACGTAGTCGGTGTCCGGGCGCAGGCCGCGTACCGCGGCATGGTGGATCTGCACCTCCGTGCCCGAGTGCGCGTCGCGGTACGTGGTGGTCCGCGCCGCCACCTGCCGGCCGAAGCCGCCGGCCGCAGTGCCGAGCAGCACCTTCGGGCGGGAGACCGAGGACGTGGTGTGCCAGGACACCACGATCTCCCGGGAGGCGTCGGAGCCGAACTGCAGGTGGAGCCCCGCCACCCGGGGCGCGCCCGACGGGCCGGGCCTGCGCCACAGCAGCGGACCCGGCACGGCCGCGGCGGGCTGCGCCGAACCGAGCCCCGCCCCCACGGCACCGGCCAGGCCCGCGCCGGACGCCCCGGCGATGAGTGTTCGTCTGCTCAGGCGTGAACTGTCTGCTGTGACAGGAGTATTCATGGCCCGGATTGTGGGTGTCCGGAATGAACGACGCGGCGCAATCGTGGTGAACGGCGCCCAAAACCGGCGCAGGCCGGCCGACACCGCCGCCGTGCGGCTTGCGGGCGGGCGGGCCCGCGCACGGCATCACGACGCGAGGGTCACCTCCGGGACCGGCGGGGGCTGACGCTCACACCGACCGGTGGTACTGATCCGGCACGTGTACCTCCCCGCCGAGCTCGCGTGCGGCATGGCGGGCGAAGGACGGGTCGCGCAGCAGTTCGCGGCCGAGCAGCACCGCGTCGGCCTCCCCGTCGACGAGGATCTTCTCGGCCTGCTGCGGTTCGGTGATGAGCCCGACCGCGGCGGCCGGCATCTTCGCCTCGTTGCGGACGCGGGCCGCGAAGGGGACCTGGTAGCCGGGGCCGACGGGGATGCGTACGCCCGACGCGTTGCCGCCGGTCGACACGTCGACCAGGTCGACGCCGTGGTTCTTGAGCTCGGCGGTGAAGCGGACCGTGTCGTCGGCGCTCCAGCCCTCGCCGTCCGGCAGCCAGTCGGTGGCGGAGATCCGGAAGAGCAGGGGCAGCTCGTCGGGCCACACGGCGCGTACGGCGTCGACGACCTCGCGGGCGAAGCGGGTGCGGTTCTCGAACGAGCCGCCGTACTCGTCGGTGCGCCTGTTGGAGTGCGGGGAGAGGAACTGGCCGATCAGGTAGCCGTGGGCGCCGTGGAGTTCGACGGCCTCGAAGCCGGCGTCCAGGGCGCGACGGGCCGCGTCGGCGAACTGCCCGACGATCTCCCTGATGCCGTCGGCCGTCAGCTCGTCGGGGACCGGGTGGTGCTCGTCGAAGGCGATCGCGCTCGGAGCCACCGGCTGCCAGCCGTGCTCGTCCGGGCCGACCGGCGCGCCGCCCTTCCAGGGCCGGTCGGTCGATGCCTTGCGGCCCGCGTGCGCGAGCTGGATGCCGGGGACCGTGCCCTGCGACTTCAGGAACGCGGTGATCCGCCGGAACGCCTCGACCTGGGTGTCGTTCCACAGGCCCAGGTCGTACGGGGAGATCCGGCCCTGAGGCGTGACGGCGGTCGCCTCGACGATGATCAGGCCGGTGCCGCCCGCCGCGCGGGCGCCGTAGTGCTGGAAGTGCCAGTCGTGAGGCGCGCCGGTCAGCGGGCCCTCGGGCGCGGCGCTGTACTGGCACATCGGCGGCATCCATACGCGGTTCGGGATGGTCAGTGACCGCAGGGTGTAAGGCTCGAACAGCGCGCTCACGGCGGACTCCATTCGTGTCGTACGGCTGGGGAGTGCTGCTCGTACGATAGCCATCGAAGTACGGCGACTGTCAAACTACGGCTCTCCTCGTACTACGAATTTCCTCGTACAATGGTCGCGGAATCGATGTCGTACCGCCGTGCACCGAGGAGCCGCCGCCATGACGACCGCCGTATCCCCCACCGCCGGCAGTCGCGCCCTCGCGCACCCCGGCCGAGACGAGATCCGGCTCGAATCCGTGCTGCACGCGCTGTCCGACCCGGTGCGGCTCGCGATCGTGCGGGAGATGGCCGGATGCGAGGAGGCGAGGCCGCAGGGTCTTTCCTGCTCGGAGTTCGCGCTGCCCGTCACCAAGTCCACCTCCACGCACCACTTCCGGGTGCTGCGCGAGAGCGGCGTGATCGAGCAGGTCTACCGGGGGACGGCCAAGCTCAACGCGTTGCGCCGGGCCGATCTGGACGCGCTCTTCCCGGGTCTGCTCGACCGCCTGCTCGACGCGGCCGACCGGCAGGCCGACCGGCTTCGCTGACGTCGCCCTGGCGGGAAGGTGGTTGAAGAGCAGGTTGAGGGCGATCGCCGTGACGCATCCGGCGCTGATGCCGCTGTCCATCACCGTGCGGAACCAGTCCGGGAACCTGGCGTACACGTCCGGCACGCCGACCGGCAGCACGCCCACCGACACCGCCACCACCGTCGGACCGTGGCTGCCGCGGAAGTCGGCCTCGGCCAGGGTCCTGAGGCCGGCCGCGGCGACGGTGCCGAACATCACCAGGCCCGCGCCGCCCAGCACCGGCGCGGGGATCGCCGCGACGACCGCGCCCAGTTTGGGCACCAGGCCGAGCACGACGAGGATGCCGCCCGCCGCAGCCACCACCCACCGGCTGCGCGCCCGGGTCATGCCGACCAGGCCGACGTTCTGGGCGAACGCCGTGTAGGGGAAGGTGGTGAAGACCCCGCCGAGCACGGTCGACAGGCCGTCGGCGCGCAGACCGTCGGCGAGCGCGCGCGGGGTCACCGGGCGGTCGGTGATCTCACCGACAGCGATGAAGTCGCCGGTCGTCTCGGTCATCGACACGAGCGCCACCACCAGCATCGAGACGATGGCCGCGCCGTGGAACTCGGGCGCCCCGAAGTGGAACGGCGAGCTGACGCCCAGCCAGTGCGCGTCGGCCACACCGCTGAGGTCCGTGAACCCGGTGGGCACCGCCACCAGCGTGCCCGCGACGATCCCGACGAGCACCGCGGCCCGGCTCAGGAGCGCGGGCCCGAACCGCTGCACCGCGAGGACGACCAGGAGCACGAAGCCCGCGAGACCGATGTTCCTCGGCTCGCCGAAATCCTCCGAACCGGCGCCGCCCGCCACCCAGTTGCCCGCGACCGGCAGCAGCGACAGGCCGATGACCAGGATCGCCGTGCCCGTCACCAGCGGCGGGAAGAACCGCAGCAGCCTCCCGAAGACCGGCGCGAGCAGCATCGTCGCGAGCCCCGCGACGATCACCGCCCCGTAGACCGACGGCAGTCCGCCGCCCGTCGTGCCGATCAGCACCATCGGCGACACGGCCGCGAACGTACAGCCCTGCACGACCGGGAGCCGGATGCCGAACCGCCACACGCCCACGCACTGGATGAGCGTCGCGATGCCGCACACCAGCAGATCGGCGGTGATGAGATACGCGAGATCGGCGGGGGAGAGTTTCATGGCTCCGCCCACGATCAGCGGGACGGCGACCGCTCCGGCGTACATGGCGAGCACGTGCTGCAGCCCGAACGCCACCAACCGGCGGATGGGCGGGACTTGATCGACGGGGGTGTCATACGCGAGAACGTATGCGCGGCAGACGTTTCGCCGATTTCCCGGGTGTTGCCGGGAGGTGACCGGCCGTACGGGCGTCGCTCAGCCCCCGGGGCCCGTCTGGAAGTACCGGGAGAAGTCCGGCGTCCGGCCGTGCGCGGGCGGCTCGGCGCACGGCGGCTCGTCGGGGCGCGGCGGGAAGCCCAGGGCCGGGTCGAGGCGGTAGCGACGGAACAACTCGGCACGCAGCGTCGCCGGTGGCATCGGGGCTCCGGGCACCAGCATCGCGAACACCGCGCCCATCAGCAGGGCGCGCAGCATCGGGTAGTCCCGGTCCACGTCGAGCGAGCCGTGCCGCTCCACGGTGTCGCGCAGCAGCGCCGCCAGCCGCTGCTGCTCCGGGCACTGGACGAAGCCCTCGGCCTGGAGGATCCCCGCCATGTGTGTACGCATGAGGACGGGCTCGTCGCGGGCGAGACCGAGGATGGCGTCGATGGCGCGGGCGAGCCGCTCGTCCCCGTCGGCGGCGTCGGGCCGTGGCTCGCGGTCGAGCGCTTCCTCGAGCGTGCGGTGCATCAGTCGGTGCACGGCGGACTGCAGCAACTGCCTTTTGCCGGGGAAGTAGTACGAGACCAGCCCGCGCGCCGAACCGGCACGGTCCGCGATGTCGCCCAGTGTCGTCGCGTCGTAGCCTCGCTCGCCCACGAGTTCGAGCGCCGCCTGCAGCAGGCGTTCGCGCGAACGCCTGCGCAATTCCTCATTGACCGACGCGCTCCGGGGGGACATCCTTGACTCCTGCGTTGACTGGCTCTCAGCCAACTATACGCAGCACGCCCCGCCCCCGCCCCGCCGGCGCGGTGCACGGGCGGTGGGGCTGCCGTATCGGGCGACGCGGGGGATCGTCCGATACGGCGATCCCTACCGGCCTCGGCACGCCTCTCGAAACTGCCCCCGGGGCCCGCCGGCCCGTCGGTCCTTCGGCGCGCGGTCGCGCGCGAGCCTTCCTAGAGTGACGGTGAGGGCGGATCGCGCCCGGGCTGTGCCGAGGAGGCGTACGTCATGGACCAGCAGGAGATCCTCAAGCGGATCGGTGCCATGGTCGCCGACGAGCGGCGGTTGCGGGCCGCCCTCGCCGAGGGACGGATCGACAGCGCCACGGAGCAGGAGCGGCTCGCCGCCACGGAGCGGATGCTCGACCAGTGCTGGGACCTGCTGCGCCAGCGACGCGCCCGAGCCGAGTTCGGCGGGGATCCGGACCGCGCGCGGGTACGGCCCGCCTCGCAGGTCGAGAGGTACGAGTCCTGACGGTCACCGGGCCCCGACAAGCCCGAGCACGGGCCGCAGCCCGTCCGGCCGCCGGTCGGCCGGCAGGTGGTCCACGAAGTGCAGCGCACAGCCAATTGCCGCCGCGCCGCCGTCCGCCCGCCGGTCGTCGCCGACCATCAGGGCGTCGGCGGGCGCCACGCCGAGCGCGTCGCAGGCCGCCGTGAACAGGCGAGGATCGGGTTTCCGCACACCGTGGCGGTACGACAGGACGTACGTGTCGACGTACGGGTCGAGGCCGTGCGCCACGAAGACGGGGCGCGGGTCCCAGCCGATGTTGCTGACCACGGCGACCGGCACACCGCGCTCGCGCAGACCGGCGAGCACCTCCGGGGCGTCCGGGTAGGGGCGCCAGGCCGCCGGGCGCATATGACGCTCGTAGAGCACGTCGTAGAGCCGTTCGTCGGGCAGTGGAACCTGCCGGGCGAGCGCCGTGTACGCGGCGCGGTGGCTCTCGGCGTCGATGTCGCGGCGCGCCACGAGACCGGCGAGCGCGTCGGGCACCGTGACGTGGTCGGTCGAGTCGCCGGGCAGCGCTCCGACCTCGTGCAGCCGCCGTGCCGTACGCGTGAACTCGTCCTCGGGGAGCGTCAGTTCGGTCTCGTCGAGTGCAGCCCGCAGCCAGGACTCGGGGGACTCGACACGGAAGAGGGTGCCGGAGAAGTCGAAGAGCGCCGCTCTGATCGTCCTGTGCGTCATACGGGCCGCTCCCACCGTTCGTACGCGGCCGCGGACACCGCCGCCGTCAGGGCGCCGAGCAGCCACCCTCCCACCACGTCCGACGGCCAGTGCACGCCGAGCCAGAGCCGGGTCAGGCCCACACCGAGCACGCTGACCAGTGCGACGGTCCACGCGGCGCGGCGTGCCGCGCGGGAGGCCCCGTACCGGCGCAGCAGCCACAGGAGGAGCCCGCAGACGACGGTCGCCGTCATCGCGTGCCCCGAGGGGAACGCGGCGTAGTGCGCCGAGTCCACCGGGTCGGGCCACACGGGCCGCGGCCGCCCGACGGCCGCCTTCAGGCCCTGCTGCACGAGCGCGGCGACCAGCAGCGTCGCCGCGATCCACGCCGCGAGCGCTCGTTCGCGCTGCCGCACGAGGAGCCAGATCACGACGAGCGCGCACAGGGCGCGCATCGTCCACGGGTCCCAGGCCCAGTCCGTCAGTACACGGTTGACGTGCGTGAGGCCGGGGTCGGCGACCGCGCGCATGTGCAGCTTCAGGTCGATCCGGGCGTCGAGGTCCATCAGCGGCGACCAGCGGAGCGCGACCAGCACCAGGAGCGCGAGGGCCGGGAGCGCGAGCGCGGGCGGCAGGGCCCGGTGGGGGCCACGGCCGGGGTGGGGCCGTGGGCGGTGGGGTGAGTCGGGGCGGGCCGTGAGCATGAGAGAGATACTCGCCCATCGAGGCGGCCTGACGCCATCTCTGGCGCCCTCTTCGGCGCCATCGGTGACGCCGTCCCGGACGCTACCCAAGGGCGCGCAACCCAGGAACGAACGCGACCAGCAGCGGTATCAACGGCACCAGAGCCGCCACGGCCGTCAGCCGCAGGCGGTGGGCCGGGGTGAGCCGCGGCGCCGGAGCCAGCAGCCGGTGCACGCGCTGAGGGACGTGCGCCTGCGGCGTCGGGCAGGGGCCGAACACGCCGCGGTCCTCGTTGAGTTCGACCAGCGCGAGTGCCGTGGTGAGCCGCCCGAAGCGGCGCGAGGCGGCGTCGTCCGCGGCCAGTTCGACCAGGCGGTGCATCTCGTCGCGGAACGCGGCGAACACCCGGACCTGGGGGAACCCCGCGGCGAGCGCACCCGAGCAGTGCAGCAGCCAGTCGTGCCGCCACCGGGCGTGGCCCATCTCGTGGGCGAGCACGGCATCGAGCTGACGGCCCTTGAGCCGTCGCAACGCCCCTGTGGTGACGACGAGTTGGGGCGTGGCGCCGGGCAGCCACCAGGCGTCGGGGCGTTCGCCCTCCAGGACCACGAGACGGTCGGCCCCCGGCTGCTCGCCGGGCAACAGAGGGGAGCGGACGAGCAGTTCGGCCCTGCGTCGCCTGCGCCGGGTCCGGGCGCCGAACACCTCCCGCACGAGCATCGCTCCCGTCCACGCCGCGCCGAGCGCGAGCGCGACGGCGACGACCGGCGCCCACGGGGCTCCGGCGCGCAGCGCGTACGCCTCCATCACCGCGTGCGGCGCGGGCGCGAAGAGCTGGCCGCGGACCGCCTGCCACGCCGCGGCGGCGCTCAACGCCATCGACAGGCCGCAGCACAGCAGGACACCGGCCACCACGCACTGCCACGCCCACAGCGCGACGATCGGCTCCCGCTCGATCCAGTCGGCGCGCGCGAGCAGTCGCGGTGCGACGAGGGCGACGAGAGTGCCGAGCAGCAACAGTGCTACGGGGACCGTCATGGCCGTCACCCTATGTGGCGGGCGCTACTCAGGGGTACGTCCCGGCGGGGCAAGTGACGCACGCCACGTCAGGGAAGCCAGGGGCTTCCGGCCCATCTTTCACGAGTAAAACACTTGCTAATCTTTCCGTATGAGCAGCGCACCTCCGTCCGACGGCCACGCCCGCACGACCACCCCACGAGCCCGCCCGCTCCCGCTCCTCGGCGCGCTGCGCCCGAAGAGGCCGAGCGACATCTGGTTCAAACCGGCCACGAGCGTCGTCGTGGCGGCCGCGGCACCCAACCTCACGCTGTGCGCGCTCGGCCGCCTCGACCTGGCGATGTACACGATGGCCGGGAGCTTCAGCGCCCTGTACGGCCACACACTCCCCTACGCCGCACGGGCCAGGGCGCTCGGGTGGGTCGTGCTCGGCATGGCCGCGAGCGTCGGCGTCGCGCTCGTCACCGCGTCGCTCACCCACTCCGCCGTGGTGTTCGTCGCCGTCGGCTCGCTGCTGGCCGCCGTCCAGAAAGTGCTGTGCGACGCCACCCGCATCGGCCCGCCCGGACACCTGATCTTCACGTTCCTCGGCGCCGCCTGCCTGTTCGCGCCGCAGCGGCTCGGGCAGGTGCCGGGCCACCTCGCGCTCACCCTCGCCGCGGGCGCCGTCGCCTGGATCGTCGCCATGGCGCCGGCCGTCGTGCGCCCGCACGGCCCCGAACGCCGCGCCACCGCCCGTGCCCTGAACGCCGTGGCGGCCCACGTCGAACACCCCGACCGGACCCACACGCGCCACGCCGCCGGGGCCGCCGTCCACGCCGCGTGGCAGTCGCTGCTCGCCACCGGGGCCCGTACCGCGGGGCGCCGCGCCATGGAACGCCTCGTCGTCCGTGCCGAGGTCGCCCTGGCCGCACCGGACCAGGCCGACGCGGCACAGCTGCGCACCTGGGCGGCCGGGCTGCGCGGCACCTCCGCCGTGCCCCGGCCCGAGCGGATCGCCGGGATGGACGACGAACTGCTCGGCATCGAGGCCGAGCGCGCCGTCGGCGCCCCGTCGCTGTGGCGGCGAGTCGGCCCCGGGTCGCCGCTGCTGCCCGTCGCCCTGCGCACCGCGGTCGGCTGCGCCCTCGCCGGATACGCCGCGCTCGCCCTCGGCTCCGGCCGACCCTACTGGGCGCTGGTCACCGCCGCGTCGCTCTACCAGGCCAACGTCACCCTCACCTGGAGCCGCGGCGTGCAGCGCGTCGTCGGCAACGTACTGGGCGTCCTCGTCTTCGCCGCCGTCGTCCCGCTCGCCCACCTGGGACAGCTCGGCCTCGTCCTGTTCTGCCTCGCCTTCAGCTTCGGCGCCGAGGCGCTGATGCCGTGCGGCTACTGGCTCGGCAGTCTGTGCGTGACGCCCATGGCGCTGCTCGTCACCGAGTTCGCCCGGCTCCAGGAGCCCGGCGAGCTGATCACCGACCGCGTCGTCGACACACTCGTCGGCGCACTGCTCGGGGTCGTCGCCGCCGTCGCCGTCACCAACCGGCGGGCCGGCCGGCACATCGAGCGGGCCCTCGGCCGCGTCGAGGCGGCCCGCACCGCCGCCGAGGCCGCCCTGGC